>CAZYTN010000458.1:0-1913 GCA_964650115.1 uncultured Sulfuritalea sp. | reverse complement strand
TACTGGACGGTGATCTTGCGCGCGAACATGTAGCGGCCGGTCACCGCCATGCCCTTGAACAGTTCCTTGAGGAACAGGCTGCCTATGAAATCTTTTGCACCCATGATGGTCTCTCCCGGCCCTATTTCCAGATGGTCAGCGGCGACATCATCCAGACGCCGACCACCAGAATCCAGACCAGCGTCAACGGCACGAAAACCTTCCAGCCCAGACGCATCAACTGGTCATAGCGATAGCGCGGGAAGGTGGCGCGGATCCAGAGGAAGAAGAACAGGATCGATGCCATCTTGGCCGCCATCCAGTGGAAGCCATCCGGAATGAAGCCGACCGGGGAGAGCCAGCCACCCAGGAAGAAAAGGGATGTCATCGCCGAGATCAGAATCATGTTGGCGTATTCGGCGAGGAAGAACATCGCGAAGGCCATGCCCGAGTACTCGACCATGTGGCCGGCGACGATTTCCGATTCGCCTTCGACCACGTCGAAGGGCGCGCGGTTGGTTTCCGCAACACCGGAAATCAGATAGACCGCGAACATCGGCAACAACGGCAGCCAGTTCCAGGAAAGGAATCCAAGGCCCATGCCGGCAAAGCGCCCGCGGTCCTGAGTGCTGACGATTTCGGTCAGATTGAGGCTGCTCGACACCATCAGCACGGTGATCAGCGCCAGGCCCATCGCGACTTCGTAGGAGATCATCTGCGCCGAGGCCCGCATGGCGCCAAAGAACGGGTATTTCGAATTCGAGGCCCAACCGGCGATGATGATGCCGTAGACGCCGATCGAACCGACAGCCAGCAGATACAGCACGCCAGCGTCGACGTTGGCCAGCACCCAACCAGGAGAGAAGGGAATCACCGCCCAGAGCGCCAGCGCCGGTGCGATGGCCATGATCGGGCCGAGCACGAAGAGCTTCTTGTCGGCAGCAGACGGGAACAGCACCTCCTTGAAGAACAGTTTCAGACCGTCCGCAATAGGCTGCAGCAGGCCCCACGGGCCCACGCGATTGGGGCCGATGCGAACCTGCATCCAGCCGATGACCTTGCGTTCCCAGAACGTCAGGTAAGCCACGGACAACAACAAGGGTGCCATGATCAGCACGATCTTGGCCAGGGTCCAGAGCAGCGGCCACACCGGCTTGATCAAGCTCCATAGCGGCGCCCAGAGCGAGCCTAGGACAGACGCCAGCAGGTTCAGGACGGTGGCTTCCATCACGCCTTCTCCACGCTCAGAACGCCGGACATCGGACCGAGCGCCAGCGTCGCCGCATGCGCCGCGGCGACACGCACCACGCCATCAGGCAGACCGGCTTCGAGCCGGGCTGCAAGAATCGCCGTGTTGCCAGCGCCGACTTTTAGCTTGTCGCCGACAGCTACACCAAACTTCGCCAGCATTGCCGCATTCATGCCCGCCGACGGAGCCGCGGAATCCGCCGCCTGCTGCAGGGGCAACGAGCGCCTCACCAGCGGATCGGCAAAGTGGATCGGCACGTCGGCGACGCGTTCGAGGCCGCCGGCGGATGAGGCCAGGTTCAGTGTCATGCCATCGATGCCATTGTCCAGTCCTGCAACGAATTCGGGCAGGCCGCCGAGCACTTCCGCCCGTACGTCTTCGCTGCTGTTGAAGTCAAAACCGTTCAGGTCGAGCAGGTTGCCCAGCACGCGCAGCACCTTCCAAGCCGGGCGGGTTTCGCCCAGCGGCTTGGCGGCAGCGTAGAAACTCTGCACGCGGCCTTCGGTATTGATGAAAGTGCCGGAGGTTTCGGAGAACGGTGAGACCGGCAGCAGAACGGCCGCGTAATCGAGCATGGCCTGCGACTTGAAAGAACTCAGCACGACCACGGCTGCCGCCTTGGCCAGCGATGCCAGCGCCTGCGCGCCGTCGGCACAATCGAGTTCGGCTTCGGCGCCGACCACCA
>CAZYTN010000457.1:0-1927 GCA_964650115.1 uncultured Sulfuritalea sp. | reverse complement strand
AGGGCCCGCTCGTCGTCGGCCCAGCCGCCCTTGACCTTGACCCAGGTTTCGAGCCAGACGGGGCCAGAGAACAGGGTTTCCATTTCCTTGCGTGCGTCGGTGGAGATGCGCTTGAGGCGCTCGCCGGCCTTGCCGATGACGATGGCGCGATGCCCGGCCCGGTCGACGATGACCGCGGCATGGATCCGGCGCAGCTCGCCTTCCTGCTCGAACTTCTCGATTTCGACGGCGATGCCATAGGGCAGTTCTTCGCCGAGGTTGCGGAACAGCTTTTCGCGCAGGATTTCGGAAGCCATGAAGCGCTCGGAGCGGTCGGTGATGTCGTCGGCATCGAATACCGGCGGCCCTTCCGGCAGGTAGCGCATCACGGTGGTGAGCAGTTCGTCGGTGCCGATGCCCTTCTCGGCGGACAGCGGCACCAGTTCGGCAAATTCGTGCAGCGCGGAAACCTTGGCGATGAAGGGCAGCAGTTCCTTCTTGTCGGCCAGCCGGTCGATCTTGTTGATCACCAGCAGCACCGGGGTGCCGGCCGGCAGCATGCGCAGGATCTCGGCTTCGCCGTTGCCCCAGTTGCCGGCTTCGACCACCAGCAGGATCACGTCGACGTCGGCGAAGGTCGAGGTCACGCTGCGGTTCATCAGGCGATTCAGCGCATTCTTGTGCGTCATCTGGAAGCCCGGCGTATCGACGAAAATGAACTGGGCATGATCGGTGGTCAGCACGCCGTGAATGCGATGACGGGTGGTCTGCGCCTTCTTCGAGGTGATGCTGACCTTGGCCCCGACCAGGCGGTTGGTCAGGGTCGATTTGCCGACATTGGGACGGCCGATGACGGCCAGATAGCCGGTGCGAAACGCTTCACTCATGACTTGATCGCGGCCATGGCCCGCTGCGCGGCCTGTTGTTCGGCAATGCGGCGGCTGCCGCCGCTGCCGGTGCTGCGGATGCCCAGTTCCGGGATCAGGCATTCGATGTCGAACTCCTGGGCGTGGGCCTCGCCGCGCGTGGCCAGCAGGGCGTAGCGCGGCAGGGGCAAATGCCGTCCCTGCAGGATTTCCTGCAAGGCGGTCTTTGGATCCTTGCCGGCATCACTGGGATCGATGCGCGCCAGGACCGGTTCATACAGGTGCTCGATCACGGAACGCGCGGCCTCAAAGCCGGCATCCACATAGATGGCGCCGAATATGGCTTCCAGGGCGTCGGCCAGGATCGAGGGACGCCGGGCGCCGCCGCTCTTCACCTCGCCTTCGCCCAACTGCAGCATCTCGCCGAGGCCCAGGCTGCGTGCGATGTCTACCAGGGTTTCCTGCCTTACCAGGCTTGCGCGCAAGCGGGAAAGCTCGCCTTCCTTGAGGGCGGCAAAGCTGTTGTAGAGCGCACCGGCAACGACGCAATCAAGCACCGAATCGCCAAGGAACTCCAACCGCTCGTTGTGGGGTGAACCGAAACTGCGATGGGTAAGCGCCTGGCGCAGCAACTCCGGCCGGCCAAAGCCGTGGCCGAGCGCCGCCTCCAGACGCTCCGGCTTCATTGTTTGGCGCTGCTGCCCTCGAATTCGAAAAGCAGGCTGACATTATGGAACAGTGGTACCTTTTTCTCGTACTTGAAGGAGATCACCAGTTCGCCGCCTTCCTTGGTGATGTCCAGGTCCGCCGCGACAACGCTCTTGACATCGTCCATGTCGGCGCGCCGGGTAAATCCCTCGCGCACCTTCGCCAGCGAGGCATCCTTGAGGCCGGCGTCGCTGGCGGTGCCCTTGACTGCCTTGACGAGGTTGCCGTACTCGATCCACGGTGGAATGGACTTCATCGCCAAGAGCGATAGCACTGCCAGCACCGCGCCGCCAAGCATGAGTACGTTCAGACTGAGCCCACGCTGAAATTTCATGTTAACCCTCCTAGTGAAACGAACCGATCCGCTTCAGATC
>CAZYTN010000456.1:0-1930 GCA_964650115.1 uncultured Sulfuritalea sp. | reverse complement strand
CAGCGCGACCACCTCTACCAGGTGCTGCTGACCTACGGCCTGATCCTGGTTTTCGAGGAACTGCGCAGCCTGATCTGGGGTGACGATGTACATGGCGTCGCCGTGCCGGCGCTGCTCAATGCCTCGATTCCGCTGACCGACAATCTTTCCTATCCGGTCTATCGCCTGGCCATTTCGGGCGTCTGCCTGCTGCTCGCGGCGGCGCTGTATTTCCTGATCCAGAAAACCCGGTTGGGCATGATGATCCGTGCCGGCGCCAGCAACCGCGACATGGTGCAGTCGCTGGGCATCGACATCAAGTTGATCTACACCCTGGTCTTTGCGCTGGGCATCGCGCTGGCGGCCTTCGCCGGCATGATCAACGCGCCGCTGTCCTCGGTCTTCCCCAACATGGGCAGCCAGGTGCTGATCATCTGCTTCGTGGTCGTCGTCATCGGCGGCATCGGCTCGGTGAAAGGCGCCATGGCCGCCTCGCTGATGATCGGCCTGGCCGAGACCTTCGGCACGGTGCTGGTACCCGATTTCGCCGGCATGATCGTCTATGTGCTGATGGCCATCGTCCTCGTCTGGCGGCCGGAAGGCCTCTTCGGGCGCTCCTAGAATGAACGCTCGCCTCTCGCAACTTCTGCCCTGGCTCGTGCTCGGCCTGCTGACGTTGTTCCCGCTGGTAGAGAGCACTTTCTACATGCAGTTGCTGACCAAGATTCTGATCATGTCCATCTTCGCCATGAGCCTCGACCTGCTGGTCGGCTACACCGGTCTGGTCAGCTTCGGCCATGCCGCCTACTTCGGTCTTGCCGGCTATGCCCTGGCCTTGATGACGCCGAAGTACGAGGCGGTCAGCCTGTGGTGGTCGCTGCCGGCGGCGATCGGCGTCTGCGCGCTGTTCGCGCTGATCACCGGCATGCTGGTGCTGCGCACGCGCGGCATCTACTTCATCATGGTCACGCTGGCCTTCGCGCAGATGCTGTTCTTCGTTTTTCACGACACCAAGCTCGGTGGCGGATCGGATGGCGCCTACATCTACGTCAAGCCCGCCATGAAACTGGGCGACTTCGATCTGGCAAATCTGGAAAAGCCCGAACAGTTCTACTGGCTGGCGCTGTTCCTCATGGCAGCGACCTACCTGCTGCTGCGCCGGGTGCTCGGTTCCGCCTTCGGCCGCGCCTTGCTCGGCATCAAGGTCAATGAGCATCGCATGCGCGCGCTGGGCTTTCCGGTATTCCGCTACCAGTTGGCGAGCTTTACGCTGTCGGGATCGCTGGCGGGCATTGCCGGCTATCTGGCGGCCGTGCAGTATGGCTTCGTCAATCCGGAAATCCTCTCCTGGCACCAGTCGGGAGCGGTGCTGATGATGGTCATCCTGGGCGGCATGGGTACGCTCTACGGCCCGGTGATCGGCGCCTTCGCCTTCGTGCTGCTGCAGGAAGTGCTGTCCAACCAGGCCTGGTTCGGCATCGCGGCCAAGCATTGGCAACTGGCCATGGGCATTTTCATCATGCTGGTCGCGCTGTACCTGCCGCAAGGCCTTGCCGGGCTTGCCCAGAAATTTCGCAGCAAACCCGTCGCGGAGGCTGGCGATGAATGAGCCGTTGGCCATGAACGCGCAACCGATACTGTGCATCCGGGGGCTGACCAAGCGTTTCGGCGGACTGGTCGCGGTCAGCAACGTATCGCTCGATCTTCATGTCGGCGAAGTCCATGTCGTGATCGGGCCCAACGGCGCCGGCAAGACCACCCTGACCAACCTGCTCTCGGGCGATTTGCCGCCGACCTCGGGCCAGGTCATGTTCGAGGGTCGCGACATCGCCGGCTGCACCTCCGACCATATCTCGCGTCTGGGCATTGGCCGCAGCTACCAGAAGACCAACATCTTCCTGCCCTTCACGGTCTTCGAGAACTGCCGCCTCGCCGCGCAATCGCGCACGCC
>CAZYTN010000455.1:0-1935 GCA_964650115.1 uncultured Sulfuritalea sp. | reverse complement strand
CTGCGCGAGGTGCTGCGCACGCTGGACATCACCGGCCACCTGAGCGGCGGCATGGTCGGCGTGGTCGATCCCGACAGCGGCGAACTTGCCGTGCATGCCGTGCATGGCCTCGACAGCGAGGTCTATGAGACGGTGCGCTACCAGCCCGGCGAGGGCCTGGTCGGCATGATCCTCGAAGGCGGCCGCGCCGTCGCCATCAAGCGCCTCGGCGACGAACCGCGCTTCCTCAACCGGCTCGGCCTCTATGACAAGGAGCTGCCCTTCATCGCCGCGCCGATCCAGGTCGGCGGCACGCTGCAGGGCGTGCTCGCAGTGCAGCCCGACGCCCCCGACGACGGCGCGCTCGACGAGCGCCTGCGCTTCGTCGAAATGGTGGCCAACCTGATCGGCCAGAGCGTGCGCCTGTCGCAGGAAGTCGCCCTGGAACACAAGGCCCTGGCCGAGGAGCGCGACACCCTGCGCCGCACCGTGCGGCAGAAGCACGGCTTCGACAACCTGGTCGGCCACTCGGCGCCGATGCGGCGCATCTTCGAGCAGATCCGCATGGTGGCGAAATGGCCGACCACGGTGCTGATCCGCGGCGAAACCGGCACCGGCAAGGAACTCATCGCCAACGCCATCCACTACAACTCGCCGCGCGCGCGCGGGCCTTACGTGCGGCTCAACTGCGCCTCGCTGCCGGAAAACCTGCTCGAATCGGAACTCTTCGGCCACGAGAAGGGCGCCTTCACCGGCGCCGTGGCTTCGCGCAAGGGCCGCTTCGAAACCGCCGACGGCGGCACGCTGTTCCTCGACGAGATCGGCGAAATTTCGCCGGCTTTCCAGGCCAAGCTGCTGCGCGTGCTGCAGGAAGGCGAGCTGGAACGGGTCGGCGGCAGCCGCACCATCAAGGTCGACGTGCGCCTGATCGCCGCCACCCATCGCGACCTCGAAGCCGCGGTCGAAACCGGCGAATTCCGCGAGGATCTCTACTACCGGCTCAACGTCATGCCCATCCTGCCGCCGCCGCTCAGGGAGCGCATGGAAGACCTGCCCGAGATCGCGCGCTTCCTGCTCGAACGCCTGGGCGGCATCCAGAGCCGGCCGCTGACCCTGACCGCCGCCGCGCAGCGCAAGCTGGCCCAGCACCAGTGGCCGGGCAACGTGCGCGAACTGGAGAACTGCCTGGAGCGCGCCGCCGTGATGTCGGGCGACGGCGAAATCGATGCCGAGCTGATCCGCATCGACAAGCCGCGCGCGCAACCGGGCCGTGCCGCCGTGGCGCCAGCGCCGACTTTTCGTGCCGCTGCGGCCGGCGATGCGGAAGGCGACGAACTGGAACCCGGCAGCGAGCAAAGCGAACGCCAGCGCGTGATCGCCGCGCTGGAACAGGCCGGCTGGGTCCAGGCCCGCGCCGCGCGGCTGCTGGGCATGACGCCGCGCCAGATCGCCTACCGGATCCAGACGCTCAACATCGAAGTCAGGCAGATCTGAGAGCTTATGAATAAATCTACTGCGCGTGCCGGATCGGGGCTTGGGCGGTGCTCGCTATCCTCACATATAACAACATATGTTCCGGTAGCTGCGCTCCGGCCGCACCCCGCTGCGGCCCGCTCGCCACGATTTCTTCATAAGCTCTGATGAAAAACATCGGCATCTACTTCGGCACCGACACCGGCCGCACGCGGCGCGTCGCCAAGCTGATCGCGCAGAAGCTCGATGGGTGGGCCGGTGTGCGCGCGGCCGCGCCGCTCAACATCAACCGCGCCACGCTCGACGACTTCCTCGCCCACGAGCTGCTGATCCTCGGCGCGCCGACCTATGGCGACGGCGAACTGCCCGGCCGCGCCACCGGCCTGGCGCAGGAAAGCTGGGCCGAGTTCCTGCCGCGCCTGGAAGGACTGGACATGCGCCACCAGACCGTGGCGCTGTTCGGCCTCGGCGAACAGGAGAAAT
>CAZYTN010000454.1:0-1944 GCA_964650115.1 uncultured Sulfuritalea sp. | reverse complement strand
TCATGGCGTACCGCCACTGCCGAAGCGGCGGCAGGCCGCGCGCAGGATTCCCATCTGGCGGCGGTAGTTGTTGCAACTGGCGCAAATCCAGACATGCAGGCGCAGACCGAGGCGCTCGGCCAACGCCAGCGGACGATCCTGCTCCTGCGACATCAGTTCGGTCGCCTGTTGGCAGCTCAGCATTTCACGTCTCCGCTCCGGCAAACCAGTTGGTTTCAAGACAGGTGCGCAGGCCCAGTCGCGCGCGATGCAGCACCACCCAGCAATTGGACGAACTGATGCCGGCTTCCTTACAGATTTCATCGGTGTCGAAGCCGAGGAATTCCCGCATCATGAATACCCGGGCGGTCTTCGCCGGCAGGCGGTCGAGACAGGCTTCGAACACCTTCCAGAACTGCTGCTGCTCGAACGAGGCCTCGGGGTCGGCCCAGCGTCCCGGCTTTGCCGAGTCCTGCCAGTGGCCGCGCCGGTCGAACAGGGTATCCGTGAGCTGGTCGTCGCCGGCTTCGTCATCGGCCAGCGAGGTCGCTGAAGGTTCCCGGCTCTGACTGCGGATGGTGTCGATGATCTTGTTGCGCAGGATCGAGATCAGCCAGGTCTTGTAGGATGAACGGTTTTCGAAGCGATGGCTGCCGGTCAGCGCCGCCAGCAGGGTTTCCTGCACCGCGTCCTCGGCAGCCCCCGCATCGCGCAATTGCAGGCGCGCGAAGCGCAGCAGGTCCGGGCGCAGTGCATTGAGTTCGCGTTGGCGATCCAGGTCCATGGCCTTACTCTTGGTGGGATTACCGCATATTTTGACCCAATACCGGGAACTTCGACAAACACAATCGAATCTGTAAGCTATGGCCCGGCCGTGCGACCAAGCACCAGGGATAACAACACACCGAGCGCCCGCCACCAGGGCGCCATACCGCAAACGGAGAGCAAGATGAATCGTCGCAACTGGATTTCATGGATGTCAGGACTGGCGGTGGCCTCGGCCCTGCCCTTCGGCGTCGGCCGCGCCGCAAGCCAGTTCCCGCTGAGCAAGGCCAAGGACGAGTGGAAGAAACTGCTGGCGCCGGACGCCTACCGCGTACTGTTCGAGGAAGGCACGGAAATGGCCGGCAGCAGCGCCCTGAATGCCGAAAAGCGTGCCGGCACCTTCATCTGCGCGGCCTGCAGTCTGCCGCTGTTCGATGCCGCGCAGAAGTACGAAAGCGGCACCGGCTGGCCCAGCTTCTGGCAGCCGCTGCCCGGCGCGGTCGGCACGTCGACCGACTTCAAGCTGATCTACCCGCGCACCGAGTACCACTGCTCGCGCTGCGGCGGGCATCAGGGCCATGTTTTCAACGACGGCCCGCGGCCCACCGGCAAGCGCTATTGCAACAACGGCGTGGCGCTGGCCTTCGTCGTCAAGGGTGCGCCGCTGCCGGCGCTGCGGACATGAGCGCGCTGCTGAAGGCGATTCTGGCCGCGACCGCAGTCGTCGCGACTGCTGCCCATGCCGCGACGCCAGCCGTGCCGGCCGCGACACCGGGCCGCGCCACGGCGATCTTTGCCGGCGGCTGCTTCTGGTGCATCGAGGCTGACTTCGAGAAGCTGCCCGGCGTGATCGAAGTGGAATCCGGCTATACCGCCGGCAAGACGCCCAATCCGAGTTACGAACAGGTCAGCTCGGGCGGCACCGGCCACACCGAAGCGGGGCGGGTGATCTACGATCCGCTCAAAGTCAGCTATTCGCAGCTGGTCGATTATTTCTGGCGCCACATCGACCCGACGGTCAGGGACCGGCAGTTCTGCGACATCGGCAGCCAGTACCGCAGCGGCATCTACTGGCAGAACGAGGCCGAGCGCAAGACCGCCGAAGCCAGCCGCGAGGCGCTGCTGAAGAGCGGCAAGTTCAAGACCATCCACACCGAACTGGCGCCGGCCTCGACCTTCTGGCTGGCCGAAACCTACCAC
>CAZYTN010000453.1:0-1953 GCA_964650115.1 uncultured Sulfuritalea sp. | reverse complement strand
AGTTGCAGGCCGAACTCGGTGAGCGTGAGGCGCCGCGTGGTGCGCAACATCAGGCGTTCCCCGAGTTGCTCCTCGAGGAAAGCGATGCGCCGCGAAACCGTGGATTTGGGCAGGCCGATGCGCGTCGCGGCGCGGCTGAAGCTGCCGGCTTCCGCTACACGGGCAAAGATCAGCAGGTCATTGGGTTCGTATTGTTCCATTGGAGGAACAATGTTATCCGTTTTAGGGGCTTCTGTTCTTTCTTTGTCGATAATAAAGTGCGTATCAGATCATCACCCACCCAAGGAGAGCCAAATGAACATTTTGCAAATCAATGCCAGCGCCCGCAGCGAAGCGGCAAATTCGACCCGTGTCGCCAATTCCATCGCGACTCGCCTGCAGTCGGCCAATCCGGCGGCCAGGCTCAGCGTCCGCGACCTTGCGGTCACGCCGCATCCGGTTCTGGATGAAACCGCGCTCGGTGCGCTGTTCACCCCGGCCGAGCAGCGCACTGTGGAGCAGGCGGCGCGCGTCGCCCTCGATGACGCGCTGATCGCCGAAGTCGAGGCCGCCGACGCGATCGTGCTCGGCGTGCCGATGTACAACTTCGGCGTGCCGGTGCAGTTGAAGAACTGGATCGACGCCATCGCCCGCAACGGCGTCACCTTCCGCTATACCGAACAGGGTCCCGAGGGTCTGCTCAAAGGCAAGACGGTCTATGTCGCCCTGGCGCGCGGCGGCAGTTATCGCGGCACCGAGGCCGACAGCCAGGTACCCTACCTGAAGACCGTACTCGGCTTTCTCGGCATGACGGACGTGCATTTCATTTATGCCGAAGGCCTGAACATGGGCGCGGAGGCCGCTGAGCGGGGCTTTGCCCAGGCCGAAGCGGATCTGGCTGCGGCACTGGCCTGAGCCCGAATCATCGCAACGCATTCATCAACCTGATCGAGGAGATGTCATGACAAGCCAGCAAATCCACGTTAGCGAACAGGTCCACCAGTCGCGCAGCGTCGAACGCCTGGTCGCCGGCCGGCCGACTTCGGACGGCGCCGGCGTCAAGCTGACGCGGGTGCTGACGCAGCCGCTGCAGCGCCGGCTGGATCCTTTCCTGATGCTCGATGCCTTCGCCAGCGACAACCCGGATGACTACATCGCCGGCTTTCCCGACCATCCGCATCGCGGCTTCGAAACCGTGACCTACATGATCGCCGGCCGCATGCAGCACCGCGACAGCGCCGGCCACGAAGGACTGCTGGAAAACGGCGGCGTGCAGTGGATGACGGCCGGTCGCGGCGTGATCCATTCCGAGATTCCGCAGCAGGAAGCCGGCGTCATGGAAGGCTTCCAGCTCTGGCTGAACCTGCCCGCCAGCGACAAGATGAGCGCACCCTGGTATCGCGATTTCGCCGCGGCCGACCTGCCACGCTTCGAAACCAATGACGGGGTCATCGTGACCGTGATCGCCGGCGAGAGCCATGGCGTCGCCGGTGCGGTGACGCGCGAGGCGACGGCGCCGCTGTACCTGGACCTGCACCTGCCGGCCGGCGCGCGCTTCGCGCAGCCTATCCCGGCCGGACACAATGCCTTTGTCTATGTGTATCGCGGCGAAGTCCGAATTGGTGGAGAAACGCTGCCTGCACAACGCATGGCGATTCTGGCCAATGACGCAGAGGCCGACGGCGTCGTGATCGAAGCCGCCGGAGACGCGAGAGCCTTGCTGATCGCCGGCCGGCCGCTGCAAGAAGCCATTGCCCAATACGGTCCCTTCGTGATGAACACGGACCAGGAGATTTACCAGGCGCTGAACGATTTTCGGGATGGGCGCCTGGCCTGAGAGCTTGCTCTGACTTCCCGATCCACTTTTTTATCTAGGAGAAATGCAATGAATGAATCTTACAAAGCCTATGTTTCGGTTGTCGGGCGCCTGCTGCTGGCGCTGATGTTCATCCTGTCCGGCTTCGGCAAGCTGGG
>CAZYTN010000452.1:0-1956 GCA_964650115.1 uncultured Sulfuritalea sp. | reverse complement strand
CGACATGCTGGGCATCAGTCGCGGCACCTTGCGCCGCATGCTGGTCGAACACGAATTGCTCTAACGCTTATGGCACCAAGCGCCAGGCGTTGACGATGAAACACGCGAAAAGCCAATTATTCGCCCGCCCCCCTTCCCCCCTCACGGGGGGTTACCATTCGGCGCGCTACGCGCGTTTGTCGCAGGGGACTTCGTACAAGGTATTTCACGTTAACTTCCCGAGGGTTTTCAATGAAGGTAACACAGGCACTCATCAGCGTTTCCGACAAACGCGGCGCGGTGGATTTCGCTCGCGGCCTTGCGCAACTCGGGGTCAAGCTGCTGTCCACCGGCGGCACCGCCAAGCTGCTGCGCGATGCCGGTCTCGACGTCACCGATGTTTCGGATTACACCGGCTTTCCTGAGATGCTCGATGGTCGCGTCAAGACCCTGCATCCCAAGGTGCATGGCGGCATTCTCGGTCGGCGCGACCTGCCCGAGCATCTGGCGGTGATGGCGCAGCACGGCATTCCGGCGATCGATCTGGTCGTGGTGAATCTCTATCCCTTCCGCGAGACGGTGGCCAAACCCGGGTGCACGCTCGACGACGCGATCGAGAACATCGACATTGGCGGGCCGACCATGGTCCGCGCCGCAGCCAAGAACCACGGCAATGAACAGGGTGGCGTCGGCGTGTTGACCGATCCCGAAGATTACGCGCCGATTCTCGACGAGCTCAAATCCGGCGGCGCGCTGTCATACCGGACCCGTTTCGCCCTGGCGAAGAAGGCCTTTACGCACACCGCCCGCTACGATTCGGCGATTGCCAACTGGCTGACCTCGCTCGACGAAGAGAACAAGCCCGGCGTGTTCCCGGAAAAGCTGCAACTGGCTTTCGACAAGGTGGAGACTCTGCGCTACGGCGAAAACCCGCACCAGCAGGCAGCCTTCTACCGCGAGACCAGCGTGGTTCCCGGCAGCATCGCCAGCTATCAGCAGATCCAGGGCAAGGAGCTGTCCTACAACAACATCGCCGATGCCGACGCGGCATGGGAATGCGTCAAGGCTTTCGATGCCGCCGTCGGTCCTGCCGCCTGCGTCATCGTCAAGCACGCCAATCCCTGCGGAGTCGCCGTGGGCGCCAGCGCCGAAGAAACCTATCGCAAGGCCTTCAAGACCGATCCGACCTCGGCCTTCGGCGGCATCATCGCGTTCAATGTGGCAATCGACAGGGCGGCGGCCGAGGCCATTGCCGGCCAGTTCGCCGAAGTCATCATCGCGCCCGAAATCACGGAGGAGGCCCGCGCCGTGTTCGCCGCCAAGCAGAATCTGCGCGTGCTGGTCGTGCCCATGGCGGCAAATGCGGGCAAGGTCGCCGGCGCCCTCGACTACAAGCGTGTCGGCGGCGGTCTGCTGCTGCAGAGCGCCGATGACGCACGCATCGTCCAGGCGGACACAAAACTGGTGACCAAGCGGTCACCCTCCGCGCAGGAAATGGCTGATCTGTTGTTTGCCTGGCGCGTTGCCAAATACGTCAAGTCGAATGCCATTGTGTATTGCAAGGACAGCATGACCGTCGGCGTCGGCGCCGGTCAGATGAGCCGTGTCGATTCGGCGCGCATTGCCGCCATCAAGGCCGAGAACAACGGACTGACCGTGGTCGGTTCGGTGGTTGCCTCGGACGCCTTTTTCCCGTTTCGCGATGGCCTTGATGTGCTGGCCAGGGCGGGAGCGACGGCAGTGATCCAGCCCGGCGGTTCGGTGCGCGATGCGGAAGTCATCGCCGCCGCGGACGAGCAGAATCTGGCCATGGTGTTCACCGGCTTCCGCCACTTCCGTCACTAAGCGCGATGAGGATACTCGTAGTCGGTTCCGGCGGGCGCGAGCATGCACTGGCCTGGCGCCTGGCCCAGGCGCCAGGCTTGCAGAAGGTCTATGTCGCGCCGGGCAATGCCGGCACGGCGCGCGAGCAGGAGC
>CAZYTN010000451.1:0-1965 GCA_964650115.1 uncultured Sulfuritalea sp. | reverse complement strand
GGAATGTTCTCCAGCGCGGTAATCGAGTGGCCGCACTGCGGGCAACGCGAACGCGGCCGGGCCAGCGAAAACGCTTCCAAGGCCGGTGGAGTCTCACCCCTGAGCTCGGCGCACTGCGCCGCCCAATCGCGCTCCATCATGATGGGCAGGCGGTGAATGACGACATTGAGGAAGCTGCCAACCATGAGGCCGAGCAATCCGGCGGCAAGCGCGAACACCGCCGGATCGGCGAGCAGTGCGATCATCCCATGCGCTTAGCCGACAACCGAACCGAGCTTGAAGATCGGCAGGTACATCGCCACCACCAGGCCGCCGATGAGGCCGCCAAGGAAGACCATGATCATTGGTTCCATCAAACTCGAAAGCGCTTCGACGGCCTCGTCGACCTCGGCTTCGTAGAAATCGGCAGTCTTGCCCAGCATCGAATCCAACTGGCCCGATTCTTCACCGATGGCGACCATCTGGGTGACCATCGGCGGGAACAGCCCGGAATTTTCCATGGACACCGTCAGGCTGGAACCGGTAGACACTTCCGCCTGGATTTTCTTGGTGCCCATTTCGTAGACGTAATTGCCGGCGGCGCCGCCGACGGAATCAAGGGCATCGACCAGCGGCACGCCGGCGGCAAACATGGTGGACAGGGTTCGCGTCCAGCGCGCGATCGAGGATTTGGTGAGCATGTCACCGAAAACCGGGAGTTTCAGCGCATATTTGTCTTTTGCGATCTGCAATGCCCGCGACCGCTTGAAAGCCTGGGAAATCCCGACAAAGACCGCGTAGATGCTGCCGAAAATGATGTACCAGTTCGCCGTGAAATAATCCGAAATTGCGATCACAATCAGTGTTGGGGCGGGCAGTTCGCCACCGAAACTGGCAAACACGCCCTTGAAGGCCGGCACCACGAAAATCATGATGACCGCGGTGATGATGAAAGCGATGATAAGAATGGCGATCGGATAGGTCAGGGCGCTCTTGATCTTGGCCTTGATCGCCTGAATTTTCTCCTTGTAGGTCGCCAGGCGGTCCAGCAGCGTGTCGAGAATACCCGCCTGCTCGCCCGCTTCGACCAGGTTGCAGAACAGGGCGTCGAAATACATCGGGTATTTGCGAAAGGCAGTCGCCAGATTGGCACCGGTTTCGACCTCGGACTTGATGGAGTACAGCAACCTTGCAAGAGCGGGGTTGCTGGTGCCCTTGCCGACGATGTCGAAGGACTGCAGCAGCGGCACGCCGGACTTGACCATGGTGGCGAGCTGGCGCGAGAAGAGCGTAATGTCCTTGTCCGATACCGTCCCGCCACCACCGGTTTTCTGCTTCTTGAGTTTGGTGACGTTGATGCCTTGCCGCCGCAACGCGGCGTTTGCAATGGCCTCGCTGGCCGCCTTCAGCTCGCCGCGAACGACCTTGCCTTGCTTGTTCTTGCCTTCCCAGGAAAAATTGAGTTCCTTCGGGCCTTCCTTTTTCTCTTCTTTGCCTGCTGTGGCCATCGGCTTCTCCCGCATTAATTTTCGTTTTGGCCGCTACCTCCACCGCCGAAAACACCGGCGACAGCCTCCACTCAATCCCTTGGACGAGCATTCTACGCCCTGACTATGCCGAGAGTATCACTCTCCGGCGGGACGGTGAAGTCGTACCATCTTGATCTTTCGGTCCTGTGTTTGCACGATCTCCATTGCCACACTGCCTACCCGCAGGCCAACACCCACCTCGGGGATGTCCTGCAAGTGCTCGACAATCAGTCCGTTGAGCGTGCGCGGCCCGTCCAAGGGGAACTCCAGACCCAGCATGCGATTAAGCTCGCGCAAGGTGGCTGCTCCATCCACCAGCACCACACCATTCCCGCTCCAGGAAAGCGCGCCGGCAACATCCGATTGCCGCGTAGTGAACTTTCCGACCAGTTCCTCGATGATGTCCTCCAGGGTGACCAGTCCCTCGATCTCGCCATATTCGTCCACGACCAGGCCC
>CAZYTN010000450.1:0-1969 GCA_964650115.1 uncultured Sulfuritalea sp. | reverse complement strand
CGCGCATGCGGCCGTCCTGGCGGCCTTCGGCGACGGTGATTTCCCTGACGTCGTCTGCCGCGTGGCGCAGCTTGGCGGTGACGGCATGGAAGCCGTGGATCAGTCGCGTTTCAGACATGCCAAACTCCTTGCGGGCGACCGCGCACGTGGCCATCGTCGTTTGCAAGGAGGCAGCGGAGCTGCCGAACCAATGTCACCCCTTTCCTCGGGAAAGGGGCTGGGGGAAAGGTAGTCATTTCAGCAATTCTCGGGGGCGTTTTGAACGCCACCGAGTATCCGCACTTCCCGCTGCGGGAAGGGAATCGAAATACCGGCCTGCCTGAACTCGCGCCAGATGGCGAGATTGATTTCGGAGCGCAGCGGGCCCGTGCCATTGCCGGGATCGGCGATCCAGACGCCGAGTTCGAGATTGATCCCCGAATCGGCGAATTCCTTGAGGAAAACAGCCGGCGCCGGGTCGGTGAGCACCCGTGGCTGCGCCTGCGCCACCGCCACCATGATCGCCATGGCGCGCTCCAGATCGCTGTCGTAGCCGACCTGTACCGGCAATGCAATGCGCATTTGGGTATCGCTGTAGGACTCGTTCTGCACCACCGAGCCGACCAGCAGTTCGTTGGGCACCAGCGCTTCGAGACCGGTCGCGTTCTTCAACACGGTGTAGCGCGTGGTGATGCGCGTCACCACGCCGCGGTCGGTACCGACCGAAATTGTGTTGCCGATGCGGATCGAATGGTCGAGCAGGATGATGAAGCCCGAGACATAGTTGCTGGCGATCTTCTGCAGGCCGAAGCCGAGGCCGACGCCCAGCGCGCCGCCGAATACCGAAAGCGTGGTGAGGTCGATGCCCACCAGGGGCAGCACGACCAGCACCGCAAGCACGATCAGCAGCGACTTGGTCAGACGCGCGAACACCTGGCGCAGATTGTCGTCGAGCCCGACCGCCCGGTCGAGACGGGCTTCGATGGCGCTGGAGAGCCAGAGCGCGGCCAGCACGGTGGCCAATACCGCGACCAGGCCCTGCAGCAGATGCCACAGGTTGAGCTTCTGCTTGCCGACATTGAAGGACACGGATTCGACCAGCGCGATCACCTCGGGCAGCAAACCGACGATGTGCAGGGCGACGATGGCCCACACCAGCAGGGCGAACAGCCGTTCGAACGACGCCAGCCAGGCAGCGCCGACCAGGCTGACGCGCAACACATAAAACACCACGCGAATCACTGCCAGCGAAGCCAGCAACGGCATGGCCAGCGAGAACAGGCCGACGCTGATCCACTCCTCTGCCACGGCACGCGCCAGCAGCACCAGCAGCAGCGCCAGCAAGGGAAAGGCGATGCGCTTCAGTCCGCGGCGACCGAGTTCCCAGCGGCCCTCGACCGACTGGTGGCGCAGCAGCAGGCGCTCGCCGAGCAGGGCCAGCAGCAGGCATCCGGCCAGGACCAGCAGTTGCCAACCCAGATCCGCTTCGTTCAGGTAAACCTGAACTTCCTGCCACACCCTGGCCATGGGGCTTTGTTTCATTTCAAAGGCCTCCGTTCATTTTCTGCGCGTCGTCGCGATGGCGCCGCCAGTTGTCGAGGTAACGCCGCACCAGCGCCGGATTGCCGCGCAGGATCAGCAGGTTTTCCGCATTGCGCGCCTGCGCCGACCAGGTGAAATTGTAGCTGCCGGTGATGACGACGGCGTCGGCCTGGGCGGCGTCGATCAAAATTATCTTGTTGTGGGCCGTGGCGTAGCGGGTTTCCAGCCAGACCGGAATGCCGCCCTCGACCAGCAGCGGCAGCAGCGACTTGTCGCTTTTTTCCAGCATCTCCTTGTCGGCGAGGATTTCAACCGCGACACCGCGCGCCTTCGCATCCTGCAGCGCTTTCGCGATCGAACGGCTGGTCAGCAGGTAGGCCTGCACATGGATGCTTTCGCGCGCCTTGCCCAGCGCGCGGATGATGGCGCCTTCGGCATCGTCCCAGGG
>CAZYTN010000449.1:0-1972 GCA_964650115.1 uncultured Sulfuritalea sp. | reverse complement strand
ATGAATTGGCCGACGCTGGCGCTGGTCATCCTCATCGCCCTGCTGCAGTATCCGCTGTGGCTGGGCAAGGGCGGCTGGATTCGCGTCTGGGACTACGAGCGGCAGTTGCAGGCGCAGCGCCAGGTCAATCAGAAGCTGGAGCAGCGCAATGCCGGCCTGGATGCCGAAGTGCGCGATCTCAAGTCGGGCAGCGAAGCCATCGAAGAGCGCGCCCGTTATGAATTGGGCATGATCAAGGAAGGCGAGTTTTTTGTCCAGGTGCCACAGAAGTCCCCGCTGACACCGTCGCCGCAGGCGGCCAAACCTGCCGCAGCGAAATAACTCAGGCTTCCTGCTTCAGCTGCGCCCGATAACGCCGCGCGTTTTCCACATAGCCCTGTGCCGCAAGCAGCAGGCGCGCGACTTCCTCGTCGGCGAGCTGGCGCACCACCTTGCCCGGCGAACCCATCACCAGCGAGCGTTCCGGGATCACCTTGCCTTCGGCAATCAGCGAATTGGCGCCGATGATGCAATGGCGGCCGATAACGGCCTTGTTGAGGATCACGCTCTTGATGCCGATCAGCGATTCGTCGCCGATGCTGCAGCCGTGCAGCATCACCATGTGACCGACCGTGACATTGGCGCCAATGGTCAGCGGTACCCCCGCGTCGACGTGCAGCACCGAGCCGTCCTGGATGTTGCTCCCGGCGCCGATGGTGATCGTGTCGTTGTCGCCGCGCAGCACGGCGTTCCACCAGATGCTGGCCTTGTCGCCGAGGCGGACGTCGCCGATGATCGTGGCATTGGGGGCGACCCAGGCATCACGCCCGAGGACGGGCTGGCGGTCGCCGAGGCTGTAGATGGCCATGAAAACTCCTCCTCGTACCAAACTCTGTCGCGGGGTTTAGCGTTCCCGCTTCTTCCACTCCGGCTTGGCACCGGCGGGCTTCTTCCAGTCCGGTTTCTTGCCTGTCGGCGGCGCGCGGCGCGGCGGGCGGGTATCGACGAACTCGCCCGGCTCCATGACGCGTGCCTTGAGCGCGAACTGGCGCACGCGGATGCGGCGCAGCACGTCCATCAGGTCGGCCGGCAGGCCGGCCGGCAATTCCACCGAACTGTAGTCGTCGAACAGGTTGATCTGGCCGATGTCCTTGCCGGCGATGCCCGCCTCGTTGGCGATGGCGCCGACGATTTCCTTGGGCAGCACGCCCTGGTTGCGGCCGATCTCGATGCGGTAGCGCGCCAGCGTGCCAGGCGCAAACGTGCGCTGTTTCACCGGCGTATCGCTACGGCCTTCCTTCGCCGGGCGCTCGCGGCGCGGTTCGGCATCCGGATGGCTTTCGGGCGGTTTGGTGCTGGCTCTGGTAGGCTTGCGCTCGGTGTCGCGGGCGAAAGTCGGCGCCGGTGACACGGCAGCCGGAGTCGGGGTGGCTTCGCGCGGCGCATGGTCGTTGTTGGCGCCCGGCATCTGCAAGGGGCGCTCGCGCGTCGCCAGCCAGGCCAGCGCGGCGGCGATCTCGCGCGCGGCGATGTCCTGCTCGCCTTCCATGCGGCGCACCACGTCGAAGAAGAAATCCAGCTTCTCGGTCTTGATGATGTCCACCACCTGCTGCGTGAACTGCGCGACGCGGCGGTTGGCGACTTCGCCCGGCGTCGGCATGGTCAGCGCGGTGATCTTCTGCTTGGTGGCGCGCTCGATCAGCTTGAGCATGTACATTTCGCGCGGCGCCAGGAACAGGATGGCACGCCCGGTGCGTCCGGCGCGGCCGGTGCGGCCGATGCGATGCACATAGGCCTCGGTGTCGTAGGGCACGTCGTAGTTGATGACGTGGCTGACGCGCGCCACGTCGAGGCCGCGCGCGGCGACGTCGGTGGCGACCACGATGTCGATGGTGCCGGCCTTGAGCCGTTCGATCACCTGCTCGCGCAGGCCCTGGGTCAGGTCGCCGTTGAGCGCCGCGACCGAATAGCCGCGCGCTTCGAGCTTGTCGGC
>CAZYTN010000448.1:0-1980 GCA_964650115.1 uncultured Sulfuritalea sp. | reverse complement strand
CATGCGCACCGAAACTCCCCACGCCATCTATCTCAAGGATTACACCCCGCCGGCCTGGCTGATCGACACGGTCGATCTCCACGTCGCGATCCACGACGGCCATGCCGAAGTGCGCAGCACGCTGGCCTGCCGGCGCAACCCGAACGGGGCTGCGGGGCCGCTGGTGCTCGACGGCGAGGAACTCGCCTTGCAGGCGGTAGGCATCGACGGCGTGGCGCTGGCTCCGTCGCGCTACACGCTGACCGCCGACAGTCTGAACATCGCCGGCACCGACGGCGCCCCGCTGCCCGAGAAATTCAAGCTGGAAACCGTGGTCCGCATCGAGCCCGACGGCAACACCCAGCTCTCCGGCCTCTATCGGTCCAAGGACGGTTACTTCACCCAGTGCGAGGCGCAGGGCTTCCGCCGCATCACCTTCTATCCGGACCGGCCCGACGTCATGGCGCGCTTCAGTTGCACCATCGAAGCCGACCGCGAACGCTTCCCGCAACTGCTGTCCAACGGCAACCCGGTTGTCCAGGGCAAGGGGGAAAACCGTCACTGGGCGCATTGGGAAGATCCCTTTGCCAAGCCTGCCTACCTGTTTGCGCTGGTCGCGGCGAAACTCGACGTGCTGGAGGACAGCTTCACGACGGCATCGGGCCGCGCGGTCCGCCTCGCGGTGTATGTCGAACCCGGCAAGCTCGACCAGTGCGGCCACGCTATGGCGGCCTTGAAGAAGGCCATGGCCTGGGACGAGCGGCGCTTCGGCCTGGAGATGGATCTCGACCAGTACATGATCGTCGCGGTGGGCGACTTCAACATGGGGGCGATGGAGAACAAGGGCCTCAACATCTTCAACACCAAGTACGTGCTGGCGCGGCCCGACACCGCCACCGACACGGACTACCAGAACATCGACCGCGTCGTCGCCCACGAGTACTTCCACAACTGGACCGGCAACCGCGTCACCTGCCGCGACTGGTTCCAGCTCTCGCTGAAGGAAGGCCTCACCGTCTTCCGCGACCAGGAGTTCGGCGCCCACGTGCACTCGCGTGCGGTGACGCGCATCCAGGGGGTGCGCCAGTTGCGCGTCGCCCAGTTCCCCGAGGACGCCGGCCCGATGGCGCATCCGATCCGTCCCGCGTCCTACGCCGAGATCAACAATTTCTACACCGCCACGGTGTATGAAAAGGGCGCCGAGGTCATCCGCATGATCGAGACGCTGATCGGCCGCGACAACTTCCGCAAGGGCATGGACCTCTACTTCCGGCGCCACGACGGCCAAGCCGTGACCTGCGAGGATTTCGTCGCCGCGATGCAGGATGCATCCGACATTGACTTGCGCCAGTTCCGTCGCTGGTATGCCCGTGCCGGCACGCCGCGCCTCAAGGCTGCCGGCAGTTACGATGCGGCCGTCAAACGCTACACCCTGACCTTGACGCAATCGCTGGCCCCCACCGCCTATGAGCAGAAATTGCAGGATGCCGGCCTTGCCGTCGAGGATGGCCCGCTGCACATCCCGGTCGCCGTCGGCCTGGTGCTGCCGGACGGCAGCGACGCCTTGCCCCGGCAGACGCAAGTGCTTTCGCTAACCGAAACCACGCAAAGCTTCGTCTTCGAGAACATCGCCGCCGCACCGGTGGCTTCGCTGCTGCGCGGCTTCTCGGCGCCGGTGCATCTGGATTTCGAGCAGACCGACGCCGAACTGGCGCACCTGATGGCCCACGACAGCGATGCCTTCAACCGCTGGGAGGCGGGGCAGCGCCTCGCCTCCCGAGTCCTGCTCGCCGGCATCGATGCGGCGGGCGCCGGCACGGCCTGGATTCCCGCCGCCTATGTCGCCGCTGTCGCCCGCGTGCTCGACGACGGTTTGGGTAAACACGAGGACGCGGCACTTGCCGCCGAGGCGCTGGTACTGCCGGCCGAACAGGTTCTGGCGGAGGAGATGGCCGGCCGCGGCCAGGTGATCGACCCCGAGGCCATCCACGCGGCGCGCCT
>CAZYTN010000447.1:0-1984 GCA_964650115.1 uncultured Sulfuritalea sp. | reverse complement strand
GGGCGAGGCCGACCTCCGCCGCGGCGGCGATGCCGTCGAGCACGTCGCCGACGGCGTAATCGACGTCGTTCATGCGCTTGAAGACGGCGTCGTCGATGCCGTCGAGGCTGACCGTGACGCGGTTGAGCCCGGCATCCTTGAGCGCCTGCGACTTCTTGCGCAGCAGCGAACCGTTGGTGGTCAGCGTCAGCTCCACCGGCAGCTGTGCCAGCTGCTCGATCAGGTTCTCGATGTGGCGGCGCAACAGCGGTTCGCCTCCCGTGAGGCGGATTTTTTCCACGCCCTGGTCGACGAAAATGCGGGCGACGCGGACGATCTCTTCGAAGGAGAGCAGCTTGTTGCGCGGCAGGAAGGCGTAGTCGTCGTCGAACACTTCCTTGGGCATGCAATACACGCAGCGGAAGTTGCAGCGGTCGGTGATCGAGATGCGCAGGTCGCGCACGCGCCGCTGGCGCAGGTCGAGAAGCTCGCCGTCGGGCGGCGCGACGAGGTCGCGGCCGGGCGGCAAGGTGGCCCTGACGGTTCTGACGATGGGGATGATTCGGGCTTTCATGGAACTTGGACTATAAGCCGGGCAGGAGTTCCAGACAACACCTGCGGCGCAACTGTCAGCCTCGGGCGGCCAGCAGCGAGGCGAGATCGAAGCCGCTGTCCGCCGCCTGTTCCGGCGACGGCGAAACCCCCTTGTCGAGCAGTTTGCGGCCGGTCAGGTGGTCGTTCGACTGGTTCAGCGAGTCGATGGCGATCAGCCGGCCTGACTTGAAGTAGTAAATGGAGAACTTGCGGCCGGCCGCCTTGACGTCTGCTGCGCCGCGCGTCACCGCACGGTCGAAGCCGGCGCTGAGGCCAGCCATCTGCAGCTTGACGTCGTATTGGTCGGACCAGAACCAGGGCGTGGCGGTGAAGGGGCGCTCGCGCCCGAGCAGCGCCACGGCAGCCGACTTGGCCTGCTCCATGGCGTTCTGCACCGATTCCAGGCGGCGCAGGCTGCCATCGTCCATGCGTCGCATGGTGCAGTCGCCGGCGGCGACGATGGCCGGGTCGGCGGTGCGGCCGCAGGCATCGACGACGATGCCGCCAGCCACTTCGAGGCCCGCGGCCTGAGCCAGTTCGGCATTGGCGATGACGCCGATGCCTACCAGCAGCAGGTCGGCGGGGAACTCGCGGCCGTCACCGGTTGTGACGGTGGAAATCCTGCCTGCCGTGCCGACCAGTCCGGAAACTGTGGCCCCCAGCACCACCTCGACGCCATGACCGCCATGCAGGTCGAGGTAGAACTGCGAGATTGGCGGCGACACGACGCGCGCCATGAGGCGGGGGGCCGCTTCCAGTACCGTGACGCGCTTGCCCTTGCGGCGCGCCACGGCGGCGACTTCGAGGCCGATGAAGCCGCCGCCGATGATCACCACGTTTTGCGCGGTTTGCAGCGCGGCCTTGATGGCGCGGGAGTCGTCCAGCGAACGCAGGCCGAATACGCCGCTCCAGTCCGCTCCGGCCATCGGCAGTGCACGCAGGCGTGCGCCGGTGCATAGCGCCAGGCCTTCGTAGGCCTGGGTCGAGCCGTCGTCGAGCGTGACCTGCCTTGCCGCGCGGTCGATCGCCGTTACGCCGGCGCCGACTTTCAAAGCGAGGTTCTTTTTCTCCATGACTTCCGCGCTGCGCAGCGTCAGTTGCGCCGCGGCGGTTTCGCCCTGCAGGAAGCCCTTGGACAGCGGCGGGCGCTGGTAGGGCGCGTGGTTCTCGTTGCCGATCAGGGTGATCGGTCCCTCGTAGCCTTCGGCGCGCAGGGTCTCGGCTGTGGTGAGTCCGGCCAGGCCGGCGCCGATGATCAACATTCCGCCCATGTGTATTTCTCCAAAAAATGCGCAGCGCCCAATCTGTCGAGCGCAGGCCGCCTGTGGCGGCCTGCCACGCCAGGTCAGCGGCGGTCGCCGATTTCAGTCGCATGACGGAGCGCAAGCCGCGCCTGGCCCAAACTGCTATT
>CAZYTN010000446.1:0-1999 GCA_964650115.1 uncultured Sulfuritalea sp. | reverse complement strand
GACGGTGTGCAGTTCATCGGTGGTGCTGTCGATCATGAGCGTGAAGGGCCTCCAGCGCGGCGGACGAAGCGACCAGTGGCCGTCGAGCGCAGCGAGCTGACAGTCACCCCCGCCCGGGCGGGGGTTGGGGGGTGGGGGCGATTAAATTGCTTTCTTGTCATTGGGGGAGGCGTGGGAGAAAAGCAGGCGCTCGAAAGTCAGTTCGTAGATCCGCGCCAGCGGTTCGAGATCGGCAACGGCGATGCATTCGTCGATCTTGTGGATGCTGGCATTCACCGGGCCGAACTCGACCAGTTGCGGGCAGATGTCGGCGATGAAGCGGCCGTCCGAGGTGCCGCCGGTGGTCGAGAGTTCGGTGGCGACGCCGGTCCCGGCGGCGACGGCGGCGGCGAGTGCTGCACAGAGTTCGCCGCGCGGCGTCAGGAAAGGCCTGGCGCCCAGCGTCCAGGCGATGTCGTATTCGAGTTCATGGCGGTCGAGCAGGGCATGGACGCGGGACTGCAGGCCCTCGACGCTGCTGGCGGTGGAGAAGCGGAAGTTGAAGTCGATGACGAAGCTTCCCGGCACGACGTTGCCGGCGCCAGTGCCGGCATGGGCGTTGGAGATCTGGAAGCTGGTCGGCGGGAAGTATTCGTTGCCGCTGTCCCAGGAGGTCGCGGCGAGTTCGGCCAGCGCCGGGGCCGCCAGATGCACCGGGTTCTTCACCAGGTGGGGATAGGCAACGTGGCCCTGGACACCCTTGATGGTGAGGCTTGCCGAGAGGGAACCGCGGCGTCCGTTCTTCATCGTGTCGCCAAGGCGGCCTACGCAGGTGGGTTCGCCGACGATGCAGAAGTCGATGGTTTCACCGCGTGCCTGGAGCGCTTCGACCACGCGCACCGTGCCGTCGATGGCGTCGCCTTCTTCGTCGGAGGTCAGCAGCAGTGCCAAAGAGTTATGCGAAGCGGTATCCCCTGGTGGGACGGCGCTGACCACATTTGCCAACTCGCGGCGTTCTATCAGGCGCTCCATGGCGACGACGCAGGCGGCGATCGAACTTTTCATGTCGGCGGCGCCGCGGCCGTAGAGATAGCCGTCGCGCACTGTCGGCTCGAAGGGCGGCGATGTCCATTGTTCCAGCGGGCCGGTGGGGACCACGTCGGTGTGACCGGCGAAGCAGATCAGTTTGCCGCCGGGTTTGCCAACCGGACCGCGTCGCGCCCAGAGATTCGACACGCCGCCGGCATCGATGCGCTCGATGCTGAATCCGAGCGGGACCAGCCATGAGGCGATCAGGTCGAGGCAGCCGGCATCCTCGGGTGTCACCGAAGGGCGCGCGATCAGCGCCCTGGCTTTTTCCAGAACCGGCATCAGGCGTCCATGTCCAGCTTGAAGTCGCTGAAGGAGCCCGGTGTGACCGACTTGGTGTAGTCGGGCGCGGCGGCCGGATCGGCGGCCTTGCCCGCCGGGGCGGCGGCGCCTGCGGCGGCGGGCGCGGCGGCATTGTTGATCACCTGCTGCAGGTTGTTGGCCGAGTCGGCGTTATTGAGCGCTTCTTCGAGCGTAATGACGCCCGAGGCGTACAAGGTGTAGAGACACTGCTCGAAGGTCTGGCTGCCGGGCACCATGCTCTTTTCCATGGCGTCCTTGATCTCGCCGAGGTCGCCCTTCTCGATCAGCTCGGCGATGTAGCGCGAGTTGAGCAGCACTTCCACGGCCGGTGCGCGGCCGCCGTCGGGCTTCTTCACCAGTCGTTGCGAAATCACGCACTTCAGCGTGACGCCGAGGTCGGCGAGCAGGGCCGGACGATTTTCCAGCGGGTAGAAACTGATGATGCGGCTCATCGCGTGGTAGCTGTTGTTGGCATGCAGCGTCGCCATGCACAAATGACCCGACTGGGCGTAGGCGATGGCCTGGCTCATGGTGTCCTTGTCGCGCACCTCGCCGATGAAAATGACATCGGGCGCCTGGCGCAGGGCGTTCTTCAGCGCGATGTGGAAGGCCTTGGTGTCGGAGCCGA
>CAZYTN010000445.1:0-2008 GCA_964650115.1 uncultured Sulfuritalea sp. | reverse complement strand
GAGAAATCCCATCGCTTTTTCCTTGGTTGAATCCAGCGGCGGATTATAGCGGATCGGCTAAACTCGCCATCATGCGTAGCGTGATTCCCTGTTTTTTTGTGCTGCTGCTCACTGCCTGCGGCAGCGCCTGGAACGATCCCTATCCGGTGGCCGATCAGGGGAAAAACATACTTTACAGCGCCTTCACCGACCGGCCCAAGCATCTCGACCCGGTGCAGTCCTACAGCGAGGACGAGATCACCTTTACGGCACAGATCTACGAGCCGCCGCTGCAATACCACTATCTCAAGCGCCCTTATGAGCTGGTTGCGGCGACCGTCGAGGCGGTGCCGCAGCCGCGTTATATGGATGCTCAGGGGCGCACCCTGCCCGACAGTGCCGACGTCGCAAGGATCGCGTTTACCGACTATGTCATCACCATCAAGCCGGGGATCCGCTATCAGCCGCATCCGGCCTTCGCCCGTGGCGACGGCAGTGATTATGCCTATCACGCGCTGACGGCAGAGCAACTGACCACTATCAATCTCCTGAGCGACTTCGTCTTGCGCGACACTCGCGAGTTGACGGCGGACGATTACGTCTATGGTCTGAAACGACTTGCCCACCCGCGACTGCATTCGCCGATTTTCGGTCTGATGGACGACTACGTGCTCGGTCTCGGCGATTTTGCCAAGCGCCTGAAGGCGGAGAAAGATCAGCCATGGATCGACCTGCGCCAGCATCGTTTGGAAGGGGCCGAGGTCATCGACCGCTATCGCTACCGCATCCGCGTCAAGGGCAAGTACCCGCAGTTTTTGTACTGGTTGGCGATGCCTTTCTTTGCACCCATGCCATGGGAGGCCGACAAGTTCCACAGCCAGCCGGGCATGGCGGAGAAGAACCTGACGCTCGACTGGTATCCGATAGGCACCGGTCCCTACATGCTGACCGAGAACAATCCCAATGCGCGCATGGTGCTGGAGCGGAACCCGAATTTTCATAAGGAAAGCTATCCCTGCGAAGGCGAGACGGTAGACAGGGATGCGGGGCTGCTCAAGGATTGTGGGCAGTTGCTGCCCTTCATCGACAAGGTAGTGTTCACGCGCGAGAAGGAGCAGATTCCCTACTGGAACAAGTTTTTGCAGGGCTATTACGATGCTTCCGGAATCTCGTCGGACGCCTTCGACCAGGCCGTGCAGGTCACTGCGGGCGAGATCACCCTGTCCGATGACATGCGCGCGCAGGGCATCGTGCTGACCACCTCGGTGGCGACCTCGACCTTCTACATGGGCTTCAACTGGCTCGATCCGCTGGTGGGCGGAAGCGATCCCAAGACCGCGGAAAATACGCGCAAGCTGCGCCAGGCGATTTCGCTGGCCATCGATCAGGAGGAGTTCATCTCGATATTCCAGAACGGTCGCGGCGTCGCCGCCCAGGGGCCGATTCCCCCCGGTATTTTCGGCCACCGTGAGGACGCGGCGGGGATCAATTCCTACATGTACGACTGGGTCGATGGTCATCCGCGGCGCAAGTCGATCGCCGAAGCCAAACGCCTGCTGGCCGAGGCCGGCTGGCCCAACGGGCGCAATGCAAAGACCGGGGAACCGCTGGTGATCAATCTCGACACGACGGCCACCGGCGTCGGCGCCAAGGCGCGGATCGACTGGCTCAACAAGCAGTTCGCCGGGATCGACACGCAACTGGTGGTGCGCAGCACGGACTACAACCGTTTCCAGGAAAAGGTGCGCAAGGGCGCGGTGCAACTCTTCTACTTCGGCTGGAACGCGGACTATCCCGATCCCGAGAATTTTCTTTTCCTGTTGCATGGCAAGCAAGGCAAGGTCAAACACAACGGCGAGAACGCCGCGAACTACGAGAACCCCGAGTACGACGGCCTGTTCGAGCGTGTCAAGGCGATGGAGAACGGCGCGCCGCGGCAGGAACTGATCGACCGCATGACGGACATCCTGCGCCACGATGCGCCCTGGGTCTGGGGCTTTCATCCCAAGGACTACACCTTGCGCCATGC
>CAZYTN010000444.1:0-2009 GCA_964650115.1 uncultured Sulfuritalea sp. | reverse complement strand
TGCGTGGTGGTGCAGGACCTGTTCCTCAACGAGACGGCGAAGTACGCCCACGTCTTCCTGCCCGGTGCGTCCTTCCTCGAAAAGGACGGCACCTTCACCAACGCCGAACGCCGCATCTCGCGCGTGCGCCGCGTCATGCCCCCGCTGGCCGGCATGGCCGACTGGGAAGTGACACAGGCCCTGGCCAACGCGCTGGGCTATGCGATGCACTACGAGCATCCGTCCGAGATCATGGACGAGATCGCGCGCCTGACGCCCACCTTCACCGGTGTCAGCTACGACAAGCTGGAACGCGCCGGCAGCCTGCAATGGCCCTGCAACGACGAGGCTCCGGAGGGCACGCCGACCATGCACATCGATCATTTCGTGCGCGGCAAGGGACGCTTCCTGATCACCCAGTACGTGCCGACCGACGAGAAGGTCACGCGCCGCTTCCCGCTGCTCCTGACCACCGGCCGCGTGCTCTCGCAGTACAACGTCGGCGCCCAGACGCGGCGTACCGCCAACACCGACTTTTACGGCGCCGACCTGCTCGAGATCCATCCGCACGACGCCGAGGACCGCGGCATCCGCGAGGGCGATCAGGTCGGCATCGAGTCGCGCGCCGGCAGCACCACGTTGCCGGCGACGCTCACCGAGCGCGTGCAGCCAGGCGTCGTTTACACCACTTTTCATTTTCCCGAATCGGGTGCCAACGTGATCACCACCGACAACTCGGACTGGGCCACCAACTGCCCCGAGTACAAGGTGACCGCGGTGCAGGTGGCGCGGCTTGCCAGCGCATGAAGCCCGTCGCCAGGCGGTCCGTATGGCGCGATGGAACAAGCCAGCCCGACAACCTGGCCGAGGAGACGCCGGTCGCCTTCGAGTACAACGGCATCAGCCACGCGGTGATGCTGGCGACACCCGCCGACCTCGAGGACCTGGCCGTCGGCTTCAGTCTGTCTGAGGGCATCGTGGGCCGCCGGCAGGACATATTCGACATGGTCGTCAACGAGTCGGAGGCCGGCATCACCCTGAAAATCGAGATTGCCACCGAGGACTTCGTTCGTCTCAAGGCACAGCGCCGCAACATGGCCGGACGTACCGGCTGCGGTTTGTGTGGAACCGAGAGTCTGGGCCAGGTGGTGCGCGAACTGCCGCCGCTGCCGCCGATGGAGCCGTTCCCGCTGGCCGCGTTGTACGCAGGCATGCGCCGGCTGCCTGCGCAGCAGGTCCTGCAGCAGGCGACCGGCGCCACCCATGCGGCCTGCCGCGTCGACCGCGACGGCGCGATCAGCCACGTGCGGGAGGACGTCGGCCGCCACAATGCGCTGGACAAGACCCTCGGCGCGCTGGCGCGCGGTGGCGTCGCCGTCGCCGGCAGCGCCCTGATCATTACCAGTCGCGCCAGCTTCGAGATGGTGCAGAAGGCCGCTGCGCTTGGCGCCGGCACGCTCGCCGCCGTCTCGGCGCCGACTGCCGCGGCGGTGCGCCTCGCCGAGAAGTTGAACCTGACCCTGATCGGCTTCCTGCGTCAGGAGGCCAGCGTCACCTACAGCAGGAGTGCCATCATGGAGGAACTCAAGGCGTGAATCGCGAACACTTGATCAAGATGGCGAATCAGATCGGCGGCTTCTTCGAAGCCATGCCGGACCATGCGCAGGCCGTGACCGATGTCGCCAATCACATGAAGCGCACCTGGGAGCCGCGCATGCGCGTGGAAATCCTGAAGACTCTCGGCACCGTCGACGAGGCGAAACTCAAGCCCGTGGTCCGCGCTGCGCTGATCGGGCTCGGGCAATCCGACGCCACACCATAAGGCGATCTTTTCGCATACTCGCGGCGAAGCCCGGGGCAACGACCAAGCGGTCGGCATGGTAAGCTCGCGACTCTCTCCCCCTGTCTTTCCGGTGTCATTCAGTCGCCATGTCCGGCAATACTTTCGGATCTCTTTTTTGTGTCACTTCGTTCGGCGAATCCCACGGTCCCGCGATCGGCTGTGTGGTCGACGGCTGTCCTCCCGGTCT
>CAZYTN010000443.1:0-2022 GCA_964650115.1 uncultured Sulfuritalea sp. | reverse complement strand
CATTCCGCGGCTACAATGACGGACCTCTTCGAGAACCGCCATGAGCCCGCAGGTCGAACAGCCCACTCCGCCCGAACGCGACGAGCCGCACCACCAGGATGACGTGCTGGACAGCCTGCGCGAAGTCCAGGTATTGCTTGCGCGGCAGAAACGCGTGGAGAGTCTCGTACACCGGCAGGACATGCCGCGCCACGAGCTGGTCGAAAACCTGGTGCACAAGCAGCACGTCGTCGAATTGCGGCAGCGCCTGGACGCCATGCACCCGGCCGACATCGCCTACATCCTCGAGGCCTTGCCGCTCGACGAGCGCCTGCTGGTCTGGGACCTGGTCAAGGCCGACCGCGACGGCGACATCCTGCTCGAAGTCTCCGATGCGGTGCGCGAATCACTCATCGAGAACATGGCACCGTCCGAACTGGTGGCGGCGGCCGAGCAGCTCGATGCCGACGAACTGGCCGACCTCGCGCCCGACCTGCCCCACGGCGTGCTGGCCGACGTGTTCCGCTCGCTGCCGGCCGAGGAGCGCGAAGAACTGCGTTCCGCCATGTCCTACGAGGAAGACGCGGTCGGCGCCCTGATGGATTTTGAAATGGTCACCGTGCGCGAGGACGTGACGCTTGAAGTCGTGCTGCGCTACCTGCGACGCTTCGACGAACTGCCCGACCACACCGACCAGCTTTTCGTCATCGACCGCGACGAACGCCTGCGCGGCGTGCTGCCGCTCAACGTGCTGCTGGTGAATGCGCCGGAGACGGAAGTGGCGGTGGTCATGCTGACCGAAACCCTGACGCTGGAGCCCAACGACAAGGCCGAAGCAGCGGCGCAGGCCTTCGAACGTTATGACCTGGTCTCGGCACCGGTGGTCGACCTGGATCACAAGCTGGTTGGCCGCGTCACGGTGAATGCGGTGGTCGACTACATTCGCGACGAAGCCGAAGCCGACCAACTGGCGCAGGCCGGCCTGAAGGAAGAGGAAGACATCTTCGCCCCGGTGATCGACTCGGTGAAGAACCGCTGGGCCTGGCTGGCGATCAACCTCGTCACGGCCTTCATCGCCAGCCGCGTGATCGGAGCCTTCGAAGGTTCCATCGAAAAGCTCGTCGCACTCGCTGCGCTGATGCCCATCGTCGCCGGCATCGGCGGCAACTCGGGCAACCAGACCATCACCATGATCGTGCGCGCCATCGCCATGGGCCAGGTGCAGCCCGACGCCGAACGGCGCCTGCTGAAGAAGGAATTCGGCGTCGCATTGATCAACGGCGTGGTCTGGGGCGGCCTGCTCGGACTGATCGCCTGGTGGCTCTACAGCGACGCGCGCCTGGGCGCGGTGATGACCGCCGCGATGACGCTGAACCTGATGGTGGCTGCCAGCGTCGGCGTGCTGATCCCGATGACCCTGCAAAAGCTCGGCCGCGACCCGGCGATCGGCGCCTCGGTAATGATCACCGCCGTCACCGATTCCGGCGGCTTTCTCATTTTTCTCGGCCTGGCGACGATTTTCCTGTTGTAGGACCTACTTCGTCACCAGCTTCAAGCCCAGGATTCCGGCCACGATCAGGCCGATGCAGACCAGGCGCGCAACCTCGCGCGATTCGTCGAACAGCACCATGCCCAGCAGCGCGGTGCCGACCGCGCCGATGCCGGTCCACACGGCGTAGGCGGTTCCCACCGGCAGGGTTTTCAGCGCCCAGGCAAGGAGGACCACCGACGCAGCCATCGCCGTCAGCGTCCAGGCGCTGGGCAGCAGGCGCGTGAAACCTTCGGTGTACTTGAGGCCGACGGCCCAGACCACTTCGCACAGCCCGGCGACCAGCAACACCAGCCAGGCGGCAGCGGGGCTCAGTGTCGGCATGGTCGCCGTCTTGCCAGCGCCGACTTTTGTGCCCGCGCCCGCTCAGCCGGCGCCAAAAATCGCGTCGGCCGCCGCGATGGTCGCGGCGATGTCGGCGTCGCTGTGCGCGGCCGAAACGAAGCCGGCCTCGAAAGCCGAGGGCGCGAGATACACGCCGGCATCCAGCATGG
>CAZYTN010000442.1:0-2024 GCA_964650115.1 uncultured Sulfuritalea sp. | reverse complement strand
CCAGGCGATCAGGCGATGGTCGAACTGCACGGTGGCCATGTTGGTGAAGAAGTTCAGCCACAGCGGCTCGACCATGAAGATTTCGGGCGGCACGAAGTTGCCGTTCATCAGCGGGAAGGTGTTGTAGGCCAGCCCGGCGCGGATGCCGGCGACCAGCGCGCCGGACAGCACCATGACGAAGACCAGCGGCACCAGCCAGTTGCCAAGACGAAGCGTAAGAGTCGGCGCTGGCGATACGGTGAATTTGGCATTCCTTGGCTGCAGCATGCCCAGGCCGGTCCAGAACATCAGGCCAAAGAGCAGGAAGGCCAGCCCGAGGTGCGCCGCCAACCGGTATTGCGAGACGCGCGGATCGTCTACCAGTCCGCTCTTGACCATGTACCAGCCCATGGCGCCCTGCAGGCCGCCGAGGATGAAGAAGCCGAAGACCCTGGCCGCCAGTGCGCCGCGCAGCCGGCCGCGCAGCAGGAACCAGACGTAGGGGACGAAAAACACCACGCCGATCAGGCGGCCGGAAAGCCTGTGCGCCCATTCCCACCAGAAGATGAACTGGAAGCCGTCCAGCGTCATGTCGTGGTTGCGCTTGATGAACTCGGGCGTCTGCTGGTACTTGGCGAAGAGTTCCAGCCAGTCGGCGTGCGAAAGCGGCGGCAGGGCGCCGATCAGCGGCTTCCATTCGACGATGGAAAGTCCCGAGTGCGTCAGGCGCGTCACGCCGCCCACCACCATGGTTACGAAAACCATGGCGCAGCAGGCGAACAGCCACCAGGCCACGGCGCGTTGCGGATTATTTGTCGTCATTGGCCTTCCAGTGTCCCGATTTGCCGCCGAGTTTTTCCAGCAGGCGGATGTCTTCGATGACCATGCCGCGGTCGGCGGCCTTGCACATGTCGTAAATGGTCAGCAGGCCGACCGCGGCGGCGGTCAGCGCCTCCATCTCGACGCCGGTGCGGCCGACCGTTTCCGCCGTCACCTCGATGGTCACGCGATGGCGCCGCGCATCGAGCGCGAACTCGGCGGCGACGCGGGTCAGCGCCAGCGGGTGGCACAGCGGGATCAGGTCGGAAGTGCGCTTGCTGCCCTGGATCGCGGCAATGCGGGCGATGCCCAGCACGTCGCCTTTTTTTGCCGAGCCGCTTCTGATCAGGGCGAAGGTGGCGGGCGCCATGCGGATATGGCCCTGGGCCCTCGCCACGCGGGTGGTTTCGGCCTTGGCGCCGACGTCGACCATGTGGGCCTGACCCGCAGCGTCGAAATGGGTCAGCGGCCCGCCGGCCGGCTTGGGCGGGGGCGCTGTCGTGGGTTTGCGCGGAGGATTCATGAAATACCCTGTCACAACTCGTTTTTACGAAGCCGCTATCATAGCGGGATGAAACTGCATCCGCTTGCCGGCACTCTCGTTCTTGCCGCCGGCATCCTCTCGGCGCCGCCCCTGTCGGTCGCCGAAGGCCTGCCCGATCTGGGTGAAGCCGCGCAATCCGAATTTTCCCCGGCGATGGAACGTCGCATCGGCGAATCGGTGATGCTCGAAATTCGTCGCGATCCTGCCTACCTCGATGACCCCGAGATCACCGGCTACCTCAACCGGCTCGGCAACCGGCTCTCGTCGCAAAGTACCGAATCGCGCCAGGAGTTCGAGTTTTTCGCGCTGCGCGATCCCACGCTCAATGCCTTCGCCATGCCCGGCGGCTACATCGGCGTGCATAGCGGGCTGATTCTCGCCGCCGCCTCGGAATCCGAGCTGGCCTCGGTGCTGGCGCACGAAATCTCCCACGTCACCCAGCGCCACCTGGCGCGCCTCATCAACAAGTCGGGACAGGGCCAGGTCGCCAGCCTGCTGGCAATTGCCGTGGCGATTCTTGCGGCGCGCAGCAGTCCCGATCTGGCCATGGGCGCGGCCATGGCCGGGCAGGGCGCGGCGATACAGAATCAGCTGAATTATTCGCGCGACTTCGAGCGCGAGGCGGATCGTGTCGGCCTGGACTTGCTGGAGCGGTCGGATTTCGACATACGCGGCATGAGCG
>CAZYTN010000441.1:0-2028 GCA_964650115.1 uncultured Sulfuritalea sp. | reverse complement strand
TTTCCGGAAAACAAGGGCTGCCCGGCCGGCTGGCAAGGCGGTCTGGTGCCGGGCTTCAGCCGCTGCATTCCGCCCGGCGACAAGGATTACAACCGCGGATCGCTGGGCCGGCGCTGACGCCTGCCTTTATCCTTCGCCCCGCCGGCCATGCCCGCCAATTCAATTCGAGCCTGGCCCCTTATCCGCAGCAGGGAATCCCGCGACGAGGTAGTCGACAAGTACGGCGCCATCGAGGGTGGCAAGCAGCACCTGGCGAAGCTCGAAGCCTACCTAAGGGAGAACCTGTCCTGAACGATGACTTGAACCCCGGCTTGGTTCTTTGACAGATCAGATCGCCGTGTCGCCGGCGCCGACTTTTGTGGGAAGAGTAACGGGCTATGCAAAATCAATTTGACCCTGGCCCCTTATCGCTGAAGTACAGGCGGTACTTGTAGCGATGCGTGCACGGCGGCAGGGCTGCGGCCAGTTCCCAGACAGCGATCTCGACTATGGAACCATCGTCGCGAACTTCCTTGGCCTGGGCGATCAGTCTGGCTCGCATATATTGCATTCTAGCAATATATTGCGTCAATGCAATAAAAACCAAAGAAAGGATCAGTCGGCATGCCGCTCCAGGCGATTCGAGAAACTGGATACCGGCGATCGCCGGCGTGGCAACCTATTCCCAAGCGCCATGCCGCGGGCGCCGACTTTCCGGTTCAGTAATCGAAGCGCCCCCGCAAGTCGTCGAGATTCAACACGTGCAGGATTTGCGTCAGGCGCTCGCGGGCGTTGCCGCGTGGCGCGCCGCCGCGCCGGGCGATGATCAGCTCGTTCTTCATCGAATGTTCCCAGCCCACCAGCTCGGTGACGGTCAGCTGGTAGCCATGTGATTCGAGCAGCAGGCAGCGCAGCACGTTGGTGATCTGGCTGCCGAATTCACGCGTGTGGATGGGGTGGCGCCAGATTTCCGCCAGCGCCGTTTGCGCCAGCGATTCGCTCTTGTGCCGGCGCAGCACGGCCGCCACTTCGGCCTGGCAGCAGGGCACGAGGACGATGAACTGCGCTTGCCTGTGCAGGGCGAAACGGATCGCATCGTCGGTCGCCGTGTCGCAGGCATGTAGCGCGGTGACGATGTCGACCTGTTGCTGTAGTTGCGGCGCAGCGATGGATTCCTCGACCGAAAGATTGAGCAGGGACATCCGCGCAAAGCCCAGGCGCTGCGCCAACTCGCGGGATTTCTCGACCAGTTCGCTGCGCGTCTCGATGCCGAACACCCGACCGCTGTCCTTGGCCTTGAGGAACAGGTCGTAGAGGATGAAGCCGAGGTAGGACTTGCCAGCCCCATGGTCGACCAGCGTCAGGTCGCCGCGTTGCACCATGACCTCGGCCAGCAGCGGCTCGATGAACTGGTAAAGGTGGTAAACCTGCTTGAGCTTGCGCCGGCTGTCTTGGTTGAGCTTGCCGTCGCGGGTCAGGATGTGCAGTTCCTTGAGCAGTTCGAGCGACTGCTCCGGCCTGATCTCGGGGATGCCGCTCACGATAGAAACTCAGAGCTTGTGAAGAAATCGTAGCGAGCGGGTCGCAGCGGGGTGCGGCCGGAGCGCAGCTACCGGAACGTATGTCGTTATACGTGAGGATAGCGAGCACCGCCCAAGCCCCGATCCGGCACGCGCAGTAGATTTATTCACAAGCTCAGTCTTCGGCGGGCAGGCGGATGATGTGCTGGCCCGACTTCTCGTCGCGCTCGAGGATCAGCAGCTTGTGCTTCATGGCGTCTTCCAGCAGTTCGCCGAAGGAACGATAGCCGTGGTAGGACTCGTTGAAGCCGGGCTTGCGCCGCTTCAGGGTCTGCTTGACCATCGAACCCCAGATCTTCTCGTCCTCGCCACGCTCGGTGACCAGGGCTTCGACGGTTTCGACCACCAGGTCGATGGCCTCCTGCCGCTTCCGGTCTTCGGTCTTTTCTTCGGCCTTGGGCTTGGCAGTAGCGCTGGCGGCGGGCTTGGCCGCGGCCTTGCGCTCGCCGCGCGGCTTCTTGGCCGGCAG
>CAZYTN010000440.1:0-2032 GCA_964650115.1 uncultured Sulfuritalea sp. | reverse complement strand
GCGTCGGCTACGGCAAGGATTCGATGGCGCCGCACTCGCTGACCATGACCATGATTGGCGCCTCGCTGCTGTGGTTCGGCTGGTTCGGCTTCAACGCCGGTTCGGCCCTCGAGGCCAACGGCACGGCGGCTCTGGCCTTCGTCAATACCTGGCTGGCCACCGCGATGGCGGCAACCTCCTGGATGGTGGCGGAATGGCTGATCAAGGGCAAGCCCTCGATGCTGGGTGCCGCCTCCGGCGCCGTCGCCGGTCTGGTGGCGATCACTCCGGCAGCGGGCTTTGTCGGCGTGGTCGGTGCCCTGATCATCGGCCTTGCGGCCGGCGTGATCTGCCTGTGGGGCGTCAATGGCCTGAAGAAAATGCTCGGCGCGGATGACTCTCTCGACGTGTTCGGCGTGCATGGCGTCGGCGGTATCCTCGGTGCGCTGCTCACCGGCGTGTTTGCGGCGCCCAGCCTCGGCGGCAGCGGCATCTATGACTACGTGGCGAACAAGGTCGCGGACAACTACGACATCATGGGCCAGGTGACGATCCAGGCGACCGCCATCGGCGTCACCCTGCTCTGGTCGGGTACCGTGGCCTTCGTCTGCTACAAGATCGTCGATATCTTCATCGGCCTGCGTGTGCCGGAAGACGAAGAGCGCGAAGGTCTGGACATCACCTCGCACGGCGAATCGGCCTACCACAACTGATTTGTTTCCCTCGCCCCCTTCGCCAGAAGGGGGCAACCCGCAGAGCCTCCTCCCTCTTCTGCGGTTCTTGATCGGGCGCCCTCAAGGCGCCCGATTTCTATTGCCGGCCCGCGCAGCGGAATCCCCGGCAGGCAAGGCCCCGCGCCGGAGGCACGGACGGTATCCCGCTGTGGGAGTCATCCTGGAAATCTGCGGATCTTTTGTAGGTTTATTTGCCGAAGGCGAGGCAGGGGTCGGGGCGTTCGGCGCGCGCCGTGAACCAGATGATGTCGTAGGGGGCGATGTTGTCAACGCGCGCGGTTTCGTACTCGGTGGGCGCCGTCCTGCCGGCGCCGACTTCGACGAAGCCGAGCGACAGCACGCGGCTACCTGGACGCCGGGCGGCGAGATACAGCGGCACGCCGACATCGCGCCGGGCATGGCCGCGACCAAGAATGAAAACCACGCCCTGATCGAGTTTGCCCAATGCCGCATCGGCCAGCGTTGCATCACGCAGGCGCTGGGCGCGCACCAGACCGTCACGCAGTTGCGGTGTCGCCTGGCCGCAATGCGAGGCCTCGATCAGGTCGGCCATGTAAGCTTGCCGCGCCTCGTCCCAGACCTGGTCGAGCGCGAGGCGCTGCACTTCACCGGCCGGGAGTGCCGAATAACCTTCGCGCACGATCGGTCGCGTGGCAGTCCGCGGCAGGTTGGCCGCCAGCAGGGCCAGTCGTTCCTTCTCGGCCAGCGCCACCAGCGGCTGGTAGAGCGACCAGTTCCAGCCGCGCATCAGCGGCGCCGGATCCTTGCCGCTGCGGCGTGCTGTGTCGAGCGCGGCTTGCTGGTCGCTGTCGAACTGTTCCATCAGCAACGCCGGACGGGCGCCGGCGGCAAGGCGCGCCTGCAGAATCCCGAGTTGCAGGCGATGGTGCTCCGGGTTGTCATGGATCTCGCCCAGCAACAGCGCTTCGGCGGGCGCGGCGCGGCGCAGCAGTTCGGCTTCGTCGATGAAGGTTTGCGTGCCGACATCCCACAGGCGTCCGGCGAGCGGATGGTCGGCGTCGCGCAGGGTTCCGGGAGGGACAGTCGCACAGCCTGCAAGGATCAGCAGGGCCAAGCAGGCGAGGAATCTGTTGGACATTGGCTGATGATGGCAGGCGCGGCTCAAACCGGGTGCGGCGGGGACGCTCGCGAGACCTATTTTTCCGCTTCCTGATCGAGGAAGTCGAGTATCTGCCGGGCGGGAGGGACCCCCGCCTTTGCCGCCTCTCCCAGCCAGCGTCTCGCTTCAACCAGGTTCTTCGCTGTTCCCTTGCCGGTCGCGTAGAGCCGGCCGACGTTGAACTGGGCCGGCGGAAATC
>CAZYTN010000439.1:0-2033 GCA_964650115.1 uncultured Sulfuritalea sp. | reverse complement strand
CCGGCCAGCTCAGGACCAAGGCGCCGGCGACGATGGCGGCCATGCCCAGCGCGATCCGGGAATCCACGTTTTCCCTGAAAGCGAACCAGGCCAGCAGCGCGGTGAATACTCCCTCGGCATTGAGCAGCAAGGATGCGTCCGCGGCCGGCATGCCGGCCAGGCCCAGCATCAGCAACACCGGCGCCAGCACGCCGCCGGCGAGGATGGCGCCGGCCAGCCAGGGCGCTTCGTCGCGCGCCAGGCGCACCCGCGGCGCGCGGCGCACCTGGCGATAGAGCAGCAGGCCGAGGCCGGAACCCAGGTAGAGCAGCCCCGCCAGCAGCCAGGGGCCGACATCGGCCAGCAGCAGTTTCGCCAGCGGCGTGCCGGCGCCGAACAGCAGCGCCGCGCCCAGCGCTGCCGCCACGCCGGGTTGGCGCAAGCCGGTGATCCAGTTTCCCGCCCTGTCGTCCATGGCGGCATTCTCCACCTTCGCCGGACGGAATGCGCGAGGCCTTCAGGCGAATATCCCATGCAGGAACCAGCCGCCGGGCGGGCGCGGGTCGCGGAAGATCCATAGCCGGCGGCCGGCGCCGTCCTGCGCGATGAAGTAGTCGCGGCGCGCGTCGGCGCCGTCCCACCAGCCGGCTTCGATGCGCTCCGGGCCGGCCGCCAGCGTCAGCGCGCCGCCGCGCTGCGGGCGGCCGTGGAATTCACGCAGGACTTCGGGCGGATCGACCAGCCACAGCGGGCGTGGCGGCAAGCCTGTCGGCGCGCAAGCCGGCTTGTCGGGACCGGGCCGGCTCGCCAGCTCCGGCCGGTGGTCGGCATGGCAGGCCAGGCCCTGCACCGCCTGTGGCCCGAGGCGCGCGACGAGGCGATCCATCAGTTCGGCCAGCGCCTCCTGCCGCTGCCCGGCCCCCTCGAACAGGGCATGGCTGCGCGCCTCGCGCAACTGGACAGCGCCCGCAAGCAAACGCAAGGCCAGCGCGGGCGCGGCCAGGCCCAGCGCATCCAGCCTTTCCTTGAGCACGCGCTCGATGCGCCCTGCGCTGTGCACCGGCGCGCTGAAGGCGAGCGGCAACATGGTGATCGCACCATGACCGTGGTCGATCTGCCATTCGATCTCGCGCACCGCGCCATTCCTCGCCGCCAGCCAGCCGGCCAGCGCGACGATCAGGCGCCGCGCGGCGAACAGCAGTACCGGCGCCGCTGCCACCGGCGCCGGCAGTTCCAGCCCCTGCTCGAAATGCTCGGGAAATACGAAGCAGGTCTGGGGATCGGCGATCTCGCCCAAGGCGCGCGCCAGGTCGATGACGAATGCCTTGCCGAGGCGCGCGCCGAGACTCGCGCGCGGCAGCGCCAGCACGTCGCCGAGGCGGCGCAGGCCGAAGCCTTCGATGCGCCGCGCCAGCGGCGGCGCCAGTTGCAGCGCGCCCAGCGGCACGGCGGCGAGCGCCACGCGCGTCGCCGCCGCGTCGCGTGCGATGACATCGTCACCGGCCCGCGCCAGCCACAGCGCCGCCAGCGGCGTCGCGGCCACCGCCAGTTGCGCGCGGATATCCATCGCGACGAGATCCTTGCGCACCCGTTGCAGCAGCGCCGGCAGGCCGCCGAACAGGCGCAGGCTGGCGCCGATGTCGAGGCGCAGCGCATCCGGCGCGAGATTGACGTGCGGGGTGTAGCGGCCGGCCCAGCAGGCGAGGATCGGCAGGAAATCCTCGCGGCGCGAGCCGTCGTCAGGCGGCAACGCGGCTGCGTCGTCGGCTGTCGGCCGCCTCGGGCAATGCAGCGCCAGCCACAACATGGGAAAACCTCCGTGACAAAGCTGAAGGACGCGCAATGTCGAGCAGGATCGCCTGCCGCGCCGGCGGCCCGCGCCGCTTGAGCAGCGTCACCTGCAGCTGCCCGCTGCCACCCTGGGCCGGCTGCAGCTGCAGGCGCAGCGGGGCGGGCGAGGCCTGGGCCGCAAACCGCGCCGGCCGCATGCAAAAGGCGCCGCCGCCGCCCTCGCCCGCCGCCACCTGCAGGCGGCGCAGGCTGTTGGCCGGCAA
>CAZYTN010000438.1:0-2055 GCA_964650115.1 uncultured Sulfuritalea sp. | reverse complement strand
GACCAGCCGTCCACCGCCACCTTGCCGTCCTTGGCATCGAGGCCGACGATGATGTGGCCGGGAAACGCACCGCAGGCATCGTGCAGGAAACCCGGATTCTTGACCGCGGCGGTGCCGATGATGACGTAGGTCACGCCATCGTCGAGACAGCGTTCGATCGTGTCCAGGTCGCGAATGCCGCCGCCCAGTTGCACCGGAATCTCGTCGCCGACTTCATCCAGAATTGCCTTGATGGCGCTTTCGTTCTTCGGCTTGCCGGCAAAGGCGCCGTTGAGGTCGACCAGATGCAGGCGGCGCGCGCCCTTGCTTATCCAGTGTCGGGCCATCGCCGCCGGGTCTTCGGAGAATACCGTGGCGTCTTCCATTGCGCCCTGCTTCAAACGGACGCAGTGACCATCCTTGAGATCAATCGCGGGTATCAGCAGCATAGGGAGATGTCGAGATAGAGAGAGGCCTGAGAGGCGGTCGGATCAGGGATTCCAGCGCATGAAATTGCCGAGCAGGCGCAATCCGGCCTGGGCGCTTTTTTCCGGGTGAAATTGAACAGCAAAGATGTTAGCGCGGGCAACCGCGCTGGTAAAGGGAATGCCGTAGTGGGTCGACCCGGCAATCACCTCCGGACTTTCGGGTTCGACGTAATAACTGTGCACGAAATAGAAACGCGCAGCGTCGTCGATGCCATCCCACAGCGGGTGGGCCTCGGCCTGCTGCACCTGGTTCCAGCCCATGTGCGGCACCTTGAGGCGCGTGCCGTCGGGCGCCACCATGGCCGCCTGCGGAAAACGCGGGACGCGACCCGGCAGGATCTCCAGGCCCATGACATCGCCTTCCTCGGCGTGGCCGAAGAGCATCTGCAAGCCGACGCAAATGCCGAGAAAGGGCTTTTCGGCGGCAGCTCGAATCACCGCATCGCGCAGGCCGCGCGCCGCCAGTTCGCGCATGCAATCCGGCATCGCGCCCTGACCCGGGACCACGACACGGTCCGCCGCTGCGATCTCGGCGGCATCGCAACTGACGCGGACCTCGGCCTGCGGGGCGACGTGCTCGATGGCCTTGGCCACCGAGCGCAGGTTACCCATGCCGTAATCGACTACCACGACCGTGCTCATGCAGGATTTATAGCGAGCCCTTGGTCGAAGGAATGGCGCCCGCCGCGCGCGGATCAGCCTCGACCGCCATGCGCAGCGCGCGGGCAAAGGCCTTGAACACGGTCTCGGCCTGGTGGTGCGAATTGTCGCCGCGCAAGGCGTCGATATGCACCGTGATGTTGGCGTGATTGACCAGGCCCTGGAAGAACTCGCGCACCAGGTCGACATCGAACTCGCCAATCGTGGCCCGCGTAAAGGGTACATTGAAGACCAGTCCTGGCCGCCCGGACAGATCCACCACCACGCGCGACAGGGCCTCGTCGAGCGGTACATAGGCGTGCCCGTAACGGCGCAGGCCCTTCTTGTCGCCCCAGGCCTTGGCCAATGCCTGGCCGATGGTGATGCCGACATCCTCGATGGTGTGATGCGCGTCGATATGCAAATCGCCCGTCGCTTCGACCGTCAGGTCGATTAGGCCATGGCGCGCGATCTGGTCCAGCATGTGGTCGAAGAAGCCGATGCCGGTGGCGAGTCGGGAAATGCCCGCGCCATCGAGATCGAGGGCGACGCGGATTTTTGTTTCGAGGGTGTTGCGTGAGATGTCGGCTTGCCGCATGGCAGTCTTGATCAGGCATTGGGTCGAGAGCTGCATGATACCATCGGCACAACAGGCTGCACGGCGGGCCTGCACGTCAAGCCTGCGCGCCACGCCAGAACGTCAATCACCACTTCCGCAACAATCATTCCGCCTAGCCATGAGCCGTTTCTGGAGCGATGTCGTCAAGGGGCTCAAGCCCTACGTGCCGGGCGAGCAACCCAAGCTCGCCAATCTCGTCAAACTCAATACCAACGAGAATCCCTACGGGCCGTCGCCGCGCGCACTCGAGGCAATCCGCGCCGCCACCGGGGAGTCGCTGCGGCTTTACCCCGACCCCAATGCCGAGCAGTTGAAGCTGGCAATCGGCAC
>CAZYTN010000437.1:0-2071 GCA_964650115.1 uncultured Sulfuritalea sp. | reverse complement strand
TTGCAGAAGGTCTATGTCGCGCCGGGCAATGCCGGCACGGCGCGCGAGCAGGAGCTGGAAAACCTGCCGATCACCGATATTCACGTGCTGGCCGACTATGCCCAGCGCGAAAAAGTGCATGCCACCGTGGTCGGTCCCGAGGCGCCGCTGGCGGCGGGGATCGTCGATGTATTCCGCGCCCGCAATCTGCGCATCTTCGGGCCGACCAGGGCCGCCGCGCAGCTGGAAAGCTCGAAGGATTTCGCCAAGCGTTTCATGATCCGTCACAACATCCCGACGGCGAAATTCGGCACTTTCTCCGACATCAAGGCGGCACACGCCTACATCGACGCCGAGGGCGCGCCCATTGTCATCAAGGCCGACGGACTGGCCGCCGGCAAGGGTGTGGTGGTGGCGATGGACGTGGCGGAGGCGCATGCCGCCGTAGACATGATGCTGGCCGACAACAAGCTGGGCGATGCAGGCGCCCGCGTCGTCATCGAAGAATTCCTCGACGGCGAGGAGGCGAGTTTCATCGTCATGGCCGATGGCCGCCATGCACTGGCCTTGGCGACCAGCCAGGACCACAAGCGGCTCAGGGACGCTGACCAGGGACCGAACACCGGCGGCATGGGCGCCTATTCGCCGGCGCCGGTGGTGACGCCGGAAATCCACGCGCGCGTCATGCGCGAGGTGATCATGCCGACCATCAACGGCATGGCCGCCGACGGCATCGTCTATACCGGCTTCCTCTATGCGGGCTTGATGATCAAACCCGACGGCAGCCTGCGTGTACTGGAATTCAACTGCCGCATGGGCGATCCCGAAACGCAGCCGATCATGATGCGGCTGAAGAGCAACTTCGTCGAACTGGTCGACGCCGCCATCGATGGCCGTCTCAACGAAGTCGAAGCCGAGTGGGACCGCCGCGTCGCGCTCGGCGTGGTGATGGCCGCGGCCAATTATCCGGAGGACCCGCGCAAGGGCGACGTGATTCACGGCCTGCCGGCGCCTGGCTCCGACAGTCACGTGTTTCATGCCGGCACCGCGGAGAAGCATGGCGAGGTGGTGACGGCGGGCGGGCGCGTGCTCTGCGTCACGGCGCTGGGCGACAACGTCAAGGCGGCGCAGAAACGCGCCTACGAAGTGCTCGATCCAATCAGTTTCGATGGCATGCAGTGTCGTCGCGACATAGGGTTTCGCGCGATCAAACGATGATTCTGCCTCCCGCCACGCTGGGCATGCTGGGTGGCGGCCAGTTGGGCCGCTTCTTTGTTATTGCCGCCCATGAACTTGGATACCGCGTGGTCGTGCTCGATCCCGATCCACAGAGTCCCGCCGGGCGGATCGCCGACCAGCATCTGGTGGCCGCCTACGACGATCCGGATGCGCTGAACCGCATGGCCGAATCCTGTGCCGCGGTGACCACCGAGTTCGAAAATGTTCCGGCGGGCAGCCTGGCCTATCTGTCGAAGTTCCTGCCGGTGCGGCCGGGCGCGGAAGCCGTGGCCATCAGCCAGAATCGCAGCGCCGAAAAGGGCTTTCTCCGGCAGCACGGTTTTCCCCATGCGCCGTATGCCGACGTACGCAGCGATGCGGACATCGCAGAGGCCAATGCCGGGCTCTTTCCGGGCATCCTCAAGGTGGCCCGTTTCGGCTACGACGGCAAGGGCCAGGTGAGAGTCGCGAGTCGTGACGAGGCGCTGCTGGCATTCCGCCAACTCAAGAACGAGCCTTGCGTGCTGGAGCAGATGTTGCCGCTCGATTACGAGATTTCCGTGGTCCTGTCGCGCGACGCAGCGGGCCAGGTGAAGTGTTTCCCCGTCGCCGAGAACAGCCATCGCCACGGCATACTCGATGTTTCCATCGTGCCGGCGCGCACGAACGGATGCACCGCCGGCGATGCACAGCAGCTCGCCGAAGGCATCGCCCGGGAAATGGGCTATGTCGGCACGCTGGCCGTCGAGTTCTTCGTGGTGCGCGGGCAACTGGTGATCAACGAAATGGCGCCGCGTCCGCACAACTCGGGGCATTACAGCATCGATGCCTGCGTCACCAACCAGTTCGAGCAGCAGGTGCGGGCGCTGACCGG
>CAZYTN010000436.1:0-2072 GCA_964650115.1 uncultured Sulfuritalea sp. | reverse complement strand
GACTGGGGCGCGGTCGCTGAGGAGGTGAAGCGGGGCGGACTGTAACACAGCCGGCGCGCAAAGCCGGATTAAATTCGCCGCGCCGTACCGCCAGCGCCGACTTTCATACCTCCATCATGACGAAATCGTGTTTGGCGACGCCGCACTCGGGACAGACGAAGCCGTCGGGCGCGTCGTTCCAGCGGGTGCCCTGCGCGATGCCACGCTCCTCGTCGCCGGCGGCCTCGTCATAGACCCAGCCGCGGACGACGCATTGCCATTTCTTCATTGCCAACCCGCGCGCAAAAGCCGCATGCTAGCGCAAGCGGCAGCGCGGGATTCAGCCCTTGATCAGGAAGGACGGGCGCAGGCCCTGCCAGGCCAGTTGCGGCCACTCCAGCGCATCGAGCATGTTCTTGACGCGCAGGCCGAGCTCGGTGTCACCCTCGATCGAGAGGCTGCGATTGAAGAACAGCGTGTCCGGGTCTTCCTGGCGACTCACCATTTGCAGAAAAGCCGAGAGGCGCGCGGTGAAATGCAGGTCTGGCTGGTCGGGGGAAACGAAGACCGGGCGGAAGCTGCCGCCGCTGTAGCAGAACTCGGCGACCATGCCGGTATCCAGCACGGTGACGCGGAAGTAGCGGCCTTCAAGTTCCTGCAGGCTTTCCTCGGACAGCACGCCAAGCTTCTTCGTCGCATTCAGCGCCAGCGCGAGGCTCACAGAATGCGGCCATTGCGGCAGGCGCGCGCCCAGGCGGGCCACCAGCGACGGCAGGGCGAAGGGGGGAATCGTCGGAAGTCTTAGTGGATTTGCCATGGCCTGCCTCTCAAACCGTTTCGCGGGCCGTACCGGCACGGCCGAACCAGAAACCATTGACCAGCCCCGCCGGCGCCCATAGCGGATTATCCACCACCGGCTCGCCCTTGCGCGCCTTGTCGAAGGCATCGACTATTTCAAACGTGTGCTCCGCCTGCGGGCTGATGCGCACCGCGGTCATGCCCTGCGCCACGAGTTCCGGTATCTGCGCCAATAGGCTGTTGGTCTGTGCCGACATGGTCTGGATCCCGTTCAGGGTCAGGAAGGACTGTCCTTCGCGGGTGTTCACCAGCATGCCGTTCGGGTGGTCGAGGCACTTGAACTGGCAGTCGTCCTTGTTCAGGCCATAGTGCCGCGCCGTAAAGCAGCGCGCCGAGAAGGCCAGCGGCAGCTTGCCGAAGGCGAAGACCTCGGTTTCCATGCCGGCCGGGCGAGTCTTGTGCAGGGTGTCGATGACGCTGCCGGAAACCTCCAGCGGCGGCAGCCAGCGCTGCGCGCCCTGCGCGGCGAAGAAGGCCAGCGTGTGCTCGTTGTAGATGTTGAGGTGGGGACCGGCGACGAAACCGATGCCCTGGCCGCAGGCAATCTTGACCGCGCCGAGGTCGTTGGCCTCGATCATGCCACCGGCATCGGCGATGAGGCGGCGCAAGGCCTTGAGGTCGCTCTCGGATTCGAGCAGGGCCTGCGCCGTGAGCACGACTTCCTTGCCGGCCTCGCGCAAGTCCTGCGCCAGGCCGATCCAGTCGGCGGTGCGCAGTTGCTGACGGCGCGAACAGACCGCCTCGCCCAGATAGATGCGGTCGATCGCCGGATGCTGCGCCGCCTGGGCGTAGAACTCCATGACCTCGGCTTTCGGCCAGAAGAACAGCAGGGGACCGAGCGTGATCTGCATCAGCGCCACGGCCGGTTGTAGGCACCGAGAGTGATCTGGGAACCTTCGGCAACCTTGCCCAGTTCCGCCGCCCAGGCCGGCTTCACCGTGAATTTTTCCGGTGCCGCGACGGCGGCATCGATGGCCTGGCGCAGGTTGCGCGTCACCTGCGCGACATAGGTCGGGCTGCGCTGGCGGCCTTCGACCTTGATCGCGGCAACCCCGATGCGGATGATCTCGGGCAGCATTTGCAGGACGTTGAGGCTGGCCGGCTCTTCCATCGCGTAGTAGGTCTCGCCGGCAACCTCGAAGCGACCCTTGCAGATGGTCGGGTAACCGGCGTTCTCGTCGTTGCCGTAGCGGTCGATGAGGATGCCGTTCAAGCGCACGTCCATTTCGTTCGGC
>CAZYTN010000435.1:0-2081 GCA_964650115.1 uncultured Sulfuritalea sp. | reverse complement strand
GCCAGCGCCTGCGCGCCGTCGGCACAATCGAGTTCGGCTTCGGCGCCGACCACCACATAGGCCTGGCGCGGATCCTTGAGCATCGCCGCGGCATTGAGGCCTGTGCCTGCGGGAACCGCCTTCGCGACATAAGCGCCGACGCTGTTAGCTGCCTCTCCGAGGAAACCGAATTTGCCGCCGAGCAGCCCGGCCAGTTGCTGGGCCAGCGCATTCAGAGTCGCCGCCTGCGGATGCTGTTGGGCGAAGTTGCCGAGGAGGATGCCGGTATTTTTGCCACCCTCAGCGCCGGAAACCAGACTTGCCGCAATCTGTTTTGCCGTGTCGCCAACGCCGACTGTTGCCAGCGCGGAATCGACGGCGACGCCCTTGAGTTCGGCGACAGCCTTGACCACCTCGGCGAGTTGCACAGGCAGTTGCGACGGCGCAATGATCGCACGCGCCGCCAGCTTGATCAGCAGGTCGTCGTCGGCGCTGTGCAGGACGCTGACCTGGGCGCCCTTCTTGGTCGACTGGCGCAGACGCTGGGCAATCAGCGGATGATCCTTGCGCAGGAAGGAACCGACAACCAGCACGCGATCGAGGCGACCGATGTCGGCGATCTTCATGCCGAGCCAGGGCGTGCCCTTGCGCTTGGCATCAGCGGAGAAATCGCTATGGCGCAAACGGAAATCGATATTCTCGCTGCCCAGCCCGCGCAGCAGTTTCTGCGCCAGGTACATTTCTTCAAGTGTCGAATGCGGGCTCAGCAGGCCGCCGATGGCACCGCCGCCATGAGTCTTGGCTACGTCGCGCAGGGCATGGGCCGCGTAATCGAGGGCGACGTTCCAGGCCACTTCCTTCCATTCCCCACCCTGCTTGATCATCGGCTTCGTCAGTCGCTCGGCAGAGTTGAGGCCCTGGTAGGAGAATCGCTCCTTGTCCGTCAGCCAGCACTCGTTGATGTCTTCGTTTTCCAGCGGCAACACGCGCATCACCTTGTCATGCTTGGTCTGCAGGATCAGGTTGCTGCCCAGGCCGTCGTGCGGGCTCACCGACTTGCGCCGGGACAGTTCCCAGGTGCGCGCCGAAAAGCGAAAAGGCTTGGAGGTCAAAGCACCGACCGGGCACAGGTCGATGATGTTGCCGGACAATTCGGTATCCACAGTCTTGCCGATGAAAGGCATGACTTCGGCGCGCTCGCCGCGGTAGGACTGGCCGAGTTCCATGAAGCCGGCGATTTCCGCGGTGAAGCGGATGCAGCGCGTGCAGTTGATGCAGCGGGTCATGTCGGTCGACACCAGCGGACCGAGATCCTTGTCGGGCACGACGCGCTTTTCCTCTTCGTACTTCGAGGCGGATTCGCCGTAGCCGACCGCGAGATCCTGCAACTGGCACTCGCCGCCCTGATCGCAGATCGGGCAATCCAGCGGGTGGTTGATCAGGAGGAATTCCATCACGGCCTTCTGCGCCTTGACCGCCAGCTCGGAATGCGTGAACACCTTCATGCCGTTGGTCACCGGCGTGGCGCAGGCCGGCATCGGTTTCGGCGCCTTCTCGACCTGGACCAGACACATGCGGCAGTTGGCCGCGATGGACAGCTTCTTGTGATAGCAGAAGTGCGGGATATAGGTACCCAGTTGATGGGCGGCCTCGATGATGGTACTGCCCTCGGCAACCTGCAGCGTCTTGCCGTCGATTTCGATCTCGATCATGTTGCCTCCGCCGGGCCGCCCCAAGGTGGCAACAAGTCAACAGCCCGGAAGCCGCGCAGCGGCTGAACCTTGGTCATCCCCTTCCATGGGAAGGGGGTCGGGGGGAAGGTCATGTTCACGCCGCCCCTGCTTTGAAGAAGCCGCTACCGGCACGCTGAACGTCCGGATCGACGAGACACTTCTTGTTCTCGATGTGATATTCGAATTCGCTCTTGAAGTGCTTGATGAAACTGCGCACCGGAAAGGCGGCGGCATCGGCCAGCGCACAAATGGTCTTGCCCATCATGTTGTCAGTCACGCGATTCAGCAGATCGAGATCCTCGGCACAGCCCTGCCCATGCTCGATGCGATGCACGACGCGATACAGCCAGCCGCTGCCCTCGCGGCAGG
>CAZYTN010000434.1:0-2087 GCA_964650115.1 uncultured Sulfuritalea sp. | reverse complement strand
CTGCGCTTAACGCCGATGATGCCGGCGTTAGCCTCCACTGAAACTTCGTTTTCGCATGTTTCAACTTCGGCGGGTGATTCTCCCTATCATGAAAGTTAGGCGGCAATGACTGAACGCAAGCTTTTCGCCCACGAACTCGAAGCGCGGCTCGACCAACTGCTGTTGCTCTCGCTGCGCCAGCGCTCGGCGGCGGTGGTTGCGGCCCGACTCGAAGCCCTTCCGCGCGAAACCCAGGAACGCGTGCTGCACTGGGCCGGAGTCGCCGCGCAAAGCTCCAACGACCTCGGCTGGCTGCTCGCCTCGCTGGCCGCCGGACAGGCTGCCAGCCTCGGCCCGACACTCGACGACTGGGCGCGCGCCGGGCTGGATGCCTTCGATCGGGGCGGATTGGTCGATGCGGGAAACGTCCTGGAGGAATTCGCCGCCGCGCACGGCTGTCGCTCCGTTCGCTCGCAGGACGCCGTTTCATTTGCGGCGGTCGAAGGCCGCCTGTCGCGCTTTCTGCAGGCGCTCGACGGCCGGCCGCTCAGGCTCGCCAGCGGCGCCCGGGCCTGGACCGACAGCGAGACCCTGTGGTTGCCGGAGCGGCTGGACGTCGCGCCCGATGCGGCGGGAAATCGTCGTCTCTACAAGATCATGGCGACAATGCTGTGGGCGCAGGCGCGCTTCGGCAGCTTCAACACCGATCCCGAGCCGGAACTCGAACTCTGGCCCGATCGCGAACGCGCGCTGGGCTGGTTCGCCGTGTTCGAGGCGATGCGCCTTGAAGCCTGCATCGCGGTCGAACTGCCCGGACTTGCCTACGAAATTGCCGTCCTGCGCGGGCCGTGGCCCGCAGAGCTGGCGGCCGCTGCGGCCAGGCTGGGGCAGCCCGCAGCCAGCGCCGCCGACAGCCTCGCCTGCATGGCCGAGCTGCGCAAAGTCGGCTCTGGCGAGACGCCGGTTTTGCCGCACATCGGCGCCATGGACCCGCTTGCGGCGCGCCGTGTGCGCGCCGCGCGGATTGCCCGCGACACGGCGGTGCTGCGCCGCGCGCTCAAGGTGCTGGCCGCGCTCGATTCGAAATCCGGCGGCCAGGCCGGCAGCGATACCCCGCCGCTGGCCGCGGAAGGCGACATCCAGAGCGGCGACCCGCAGGCCGATCTCGTCGTCCTGCCGCCCGATGCGCGCGAGGCCGCCAAGTCCTTGCAGCAGGATCTCGGCGAGGTCCCGCGCGATGCGCTGCATCCGGCCGGCCCCGGCGCCTGGCAGCCGGTCGCGGGAGGCGGCGACGAGCCGGTGGTGGCCGACCCGGCGGCGCGGCCCGACGCCCTCTATGACGAGTGGGACTACCGGCGCGGCGCCATGCGGCGCGGCTGGTGCCATCTCTACGAAAGCGAAGGGCAGGCGGGCGAGCAGGAGTGGGTCGACGCCGTGCGCCTGCGCCACGCCCACCTGATCCGCAGCATCCGCCGCCGCTTCGAATCGCTGCGCGGCGAGGACAAGCCGCAGCGGCGCCAGTTCGACGGCGAGGAAATCGACCTCGATGCGCAGGTCGACGCGCGCGCCGACCGCAAGAGCGGGGCCGAACCCTCGCCGCGCCTGTTCATCCACCGCCGCCGCATCGAGCGTTCGCTGGCGGTGATGTTCATGGTCGACATGAGCGGCTCGACCAAGGGCTGGGTCAATGACGCCGAGCGCGAATCGCTGGTGCTGCTGTGCGAAGCCATCGAGGCCCTGGGCGACAGCTACGCCATCTACGGTTTTTCGGGGTGGACGCGCACGCATTGCGACATCTACCGCATCAAGCGCTTCGGCGACCGCTACGACGCCGGCACGCGCGGCCGCATCGCCGGCATCGAGGCCAAGGACTACACGCGCATGGGCGTCGCGGTACGTCACCTCTCCGGCCTCCTGCACAAGCAGAACACGCGGCACAAGCTTCTGGTGACGCTCTCCGACGGTCGCCCCGACGACTACGGCGACGAATACCGCGGCCGCTACGGCATCGAGGATACCCGTCGCGCCCTGCTCGAAGCGCGCGAGAAAGGCATCCGCAGCTACTGCGTCACCATCGACCGCCACGGCGCCGACTACCTGCCGCAACT
>CAZYTN010000433.1:0-2092 GCA_964650115.1 uncultured Sulfuritalea sp. | reverse complement strand
TGCGCGCTGACGAACATGGAGCCAAATGACTCTATCCAGGTGCCGGCGCTGCTGGGGGTCTGATGTCCCAGCGTGATGTCCTTGCCGGCGTGAAGGTCGATGTACCCGGAAGCAAAGATTTGCGAGGCTGAGATCGTGATATTGCCCTTGCCCTCTATCACGTCTGACTTCGTATGGGTGGTGCCGCCATACCAGCCGGCGAGGGCCGTGAAGCCGCCACTGCTGAGATTGATGGTGCTGCCGTCAATGGTGATGTTGCCGGTGGCGCTGCCGCCACCGTAGGCCGCCAGCGTCAGGCTGTTGCCGCCATATATGTTGACGCCGTTGGCGGTGATGTTGCCGACGCCGCCGCTCCCGCCACTGGTCTGGATTATCAGATCGGAACTTACGAGCGCGAAATTGACATCGCTATCGGTAATGGTCGAGTTGATGAGCGGATCGAACACGCCCGGCCCAACGACCGGTCCAAGTCCGCCGGAAACTATGTCGATGTTGGTCGGATCAAGCAGCCAGCTGCCCGTCGTGCCGTTGGGCGCGCGCGTGTCCACGCGGGCACCGCTGATGCTGAGCGAGTTGTGTCCGGAGGTCTCGACGAAGCCGCCATTGCCGCCAAGCGCACCGCCCCTGGCGGAAATGCTGCCATAGGCGCGTGTCGTGTCGTCGGCCCAGACGATCACCGTGCCGCCATCGCCGACTTCCGTGGCGTCGGCCTTGAGGCTGGCATTGGGGCCGAAATAGCTGATGCTGGCGTTCTGGATATCCGGATTCTTGCCCTGGTAGTCGCCGCCGACCATGATCCTGCCGCCGCCATTAACACCGCTGGCGTCGATTTCGGCGTTGTCCATGACCGCGACGCGATTGCCCAGCACTTCGACGCTGCCGCCCCTGGTGCCGGTGGTGACGATGCGGCCGTTGCCATCGACATAGGCGTCCTGGCTGGCCTTGAGGAAGACGCGGCCGCCCTCGGAGACGACGCTGCTGGCATTCAGCGTGCCGCTGTTCCTGACGATGACGCCGGCAATGCCGATGCGGCCGGCCTCGGCCGATATCCTGCCCAGGTTGGTGGCGTTGCCCTCGGTGCCCGTGATGTCGACCTTGACGCCGGGGGTGGCGCTGTCGATCAGGCTGACGGTGGCGCCGGCGGCGAGTATGGTTTCGCCGCCCGGGGTGAGGATGATGCCTTCGTTCGTGACGTTGCTGCCGATGAGATAGACGCTGCCGCCCGCCGGGGTGCGGATTTCTCCCTGGTTGATGACGTTCTGGGCGCTGCCGTCGTTGATGAACACGTTGCGCCCGGCAAGGAAGTCCTCATTGCGGATGTTGAGCGTGCTGGCGACGAAGCCGGCGACGTCGACCCGGCCACCGGGGCCGACCATGATGCCGGCGGGGTTCACCAGCCAGACGCGGCCGTTGGAACTCAGGGTGCCGTATATGGCCGTCGGGTCGTTCAGAACCCGGTTGAGCACCGAACTGGAGGCGGAGGTCTGGGCGAAATGGGTGGTCTCGCCGGCCTTGATGGAGAACTTCTGCCAATTGATGATGGCGCCGTTGCTGTTGGTCACCGTCAGGACCTTGCCGGCCTGGTTGAAGGTGGCCGCGCCATTGACCACGGTGGGATTCACCGGGAGGGACTGGACAGGGGCGCTGATGAAGCACGCGGCCACCGCGGCCACCCCGAGGCGGACGGGCGTGGAGAGCCGGGACACGTGCTTGCGGGAAGGATTGTTGTAGCTCATATGCAAACTCCAAAGGGCGGTACAGCCGCCCACACATATTTGACTTATAGCGCTAAAACCGGTCGTCTGCCATGCAGAAAGTCACACTCGGCAGAAACTTTTGCCCTGCTCCGCAGGACCTTGAAACTAGAAACCGAAGGCAACCCCGACGTGACCGCGGTACATGTCATCGGACTGGACGGTGGCGGCGGGCGGCTTTGGCGTGAAACCATCCACGACCCGCGCCAGATCGAAGCGGGCGCTGATGTCCTTCTTGAGGTTGTAGCGCAAACCGACACCCACCGAGGCGACGGCTACGTGCTGGTTCGTGGCTGCGGAGATGTTGAAACCCTGCGCCGAATCATAGAAACCCAGCA
>CAZYTN010000432.1:0-2101 GCA_964650115.1 uncultured Sulfuritalea sp. | reverse complement strand
GCCTGGGCGGCCTTGCACAGCGTGCCGGCGGTATCCACCATGTCGTCCATGATGACGCAGGTGCGGCCATCGACTTCGCCGATGATGTTCATGACTTCCGAGACATTGGCCTTCGGCCGCCGCTTGTCGATGATCGCCAGATCCGACTCCAGGCGCTTGGCCAGCGCGCGCGCGCGGACCACGCCGCCGACGTCGGGCGAGACCACCAGCAGATCCTCGTGGCGCTGCTTCCAGATGTCGCCGAGCAGGATCGGCGCTGCATACACGTTGTCCACCGGAATATCGAAGAAGCCCTGGATCTGGTCGGCATGCAGGTCAACCGTCAGGACGCGCTGCACGCCGGCGGTTTGCAGCATGTTGGCGACCACCTTGGCGGTGATCGCGACCCGCGCCGAGCGCGTCCGCCGGTCCTGGCGGGCATAACCGAAATACGGGATGGCGGCGGTGATGCGGCCGGCGGAAGCCCGCTTCAGGGCGTCCACCATCACCATCAACTCCATCAGGTTGTCGTTGGTGGGATAGCAGGTCGACTGCAATACAAATACGTCCTGGCCGCGCACATGCTCGAGGATCTCGCAGCTGATCTCACCGTCGGAAAAACGCCCGACGTCGGCGCGACCGAGGGAGATTTGCAGGCGCTTGACGACATCGGCTGCCAACTTGCGGTTGGCATTCCCGGTAAATACCATCAGGCTGTCGTAGGCCATGTCGGTCAACTCAAGTGAAGCAGGCAGGTGCGTCTGTCAAAACCACAACCGCCCGCACCGTTTCTGTGAATGGGTTGGCTGGGGAGGAAGGATTCGAACCTTCGCATGCTGGAATCAAAATCCAGTGCCTTAACCAACTTGGCGACTCCCCAACATCGAGACTCCGCCTTGAGGGCCGAGGTCGAAAGGACGCGCATTTTCGGGGTTTTCGGGCCTGCTGTCAAATCCGGGCGAGTGGATGGCGGTCCATTCCGGCGGCGACAAAGCCGTGCGTATCGGCCGGCAATGCGGCCAATGCCGTTCTCGCCGCCGATTCGAGGGCAAACTCGACGAAACAGCAGGCGCCGGAACCGCTCATGCGCGCGTCGCCATGTTGCCGCAACCATGCCAGATGGCGGGCTACCTCGGGATAAAGCTCACAGGCCACGGCTTCGAGGTCATTGTGGCCGAAACCCGGGCGCCAATCCGCCGCGAGAATGGCCGGGGTGTCGCGGCGCAAGCCTGCGCAACGAAAGATTTCGAGCGTCGGCACCGCCACCTCAGGCACCAGCACCAGATACCATGCGGCTGGCAAGGCGACGTCAGTGAAGTGTTCACCGACTCCCTCGGCGAAGGCTGTACGTCCATGGACGAAAACAGGTACATCGGCACCCAGTGCGAGCGCTGTCCGCTGCAACTGAAGCGAATCGAGGCCGGTTTGCCACAGGCGGTTCAGCGCCATCAGCGTCGTCGCCGCATCCGAACTGCCACCACCCAGGCCACCGCCCATCGGCAAGCGCTTGTCGACATGCAGGGTAACGCCGGCGGTGGCGCCGGTCACCGAACGCAGCGCCTCGGCCGCGCGGACGGTGAGATCCGCCGCGGGCGGCACGCCGGGCAGAGGGCTTGCCAGCAGGATGCGCCCGTCGCTGCGCGGCTCGCAGCGGATCGTGTCGGCGAAATCGAGGAAACGGAACACGGTCTGCAGCAAATGATAGCCGTCGGCCCGGCGTCCGACGACATGCAGAAACAGGTTGATCTTGGCCGGCGCCGGCCAGTCGCGATCCCAATCGTTCATTCGGGCGCATCCCAGTCATCGACGATGAGCTTGAATTCGACATCATCGCGGCTGGCTTCCATGACCCGCAAAAGTCGGCGCTGGCGGAACGCCGAGGTATCGCTGATCACCACGCGCCAGCCGTCGACTTCGCCGCTCAGGGTAGGCTGGGCGCCGCGCAGCCATTCGGCCATGGTATCCAGCGGCACTGGCGTTCCGAATGCGCGCTGGGCCAGTTGCGGCAGGGTATCGGCGCTGATCGCCGCTTGATTCGGCTGCACCAGGCGCACGCCGGCCGCATCGCGCGTCAACTCGGCCAGACCCTGTCCCAGCGGCGACATGAGCAGCACGACATCAC
>CAZYTN010000431.1:0-2102 GCA_964650115.1 uncultured Sulfuritalea sp. | reverse complement strand
CCAGAACGGCGGCGACCTGGTCTGGGAAATCGGCAGCGGCTACTTCGGTTGCCGCAATGCCGAAGGAAAATTCGATGCGGACCGATTCGCCGAAAACGCGGCGCTCGAACAGGTCCGCATGATCGAAATCAAGCTCTCGCAGGGCGCCAAACCCGGCCACGGTGGCGTCCTGCCCGGCGCCAAGGTGACACCTGAAATCGCCGCGGCGCGCGGCGTGCCGGTCGGCACCGACTGCATTTCGCCGGCCCGGCACTCTTCCTTCGCCACACCCATCGAACTGCTGGAATTCGTTGCGCAACTGCGCCAACTTTCGGGTGGCAAACCGGTCGGCTTCAAGCTGGCGATCGGTCATCCATGGGAGTGGTTCGCCATTGTCAAGGCCATGCTGAAAACCGGCATCGCGCCCGATTTCATCGTGGTCGACGGCGGCGAAGGCGGCACCGGCGCGGCGCCGCTGGAATTCACCGATCACGTCGGCGCGCCGCTGCGCGAAGGCCTGATGCTGGTGCACAACACCCTGGTCGGGGTCAATTTGCGCCGCCAGATCTGCATCGGCTCCTCGGGCAAGATCGTCACCGCCTTCGACATGGCGCGCACCATCGCCACGGGAGCCGACTGGTGCAACTCCGCACGCGGCTTCATGTTTGCCCTCGGTTGCCTCCAGGCGCAGACCTGCCACACCGGCCACTGCCCGACCGGCGTCACCACCCAGGACCCGACGCGCATGCGCGCGCTCGACGTCACCGACAAGTCGTCGCGCGTCTATCAATTCCATCGCAACACCCTGATCGCGCTGAAGGAGATGCTGGGCGCGGCAGGATTGAATCATCCACGCGAACTGGGCCCCGAGCATGTCATCCGCCGCGTCTCGGCCACCGATGTCCGCTCGCTCGCCACCCTGCACCACTGGGCGCGGCCCGGCGAGCTGCTCTCCGGCATTCCCGACCATCCCGTGTTCAAGGTGTTCTGGGATGTCGCGCGGGCAGAAAGCTTCGAGGCGCCGTCGACCACGCTGAGCCAGCGCGGATCCAGAATGCATTGAACCCGCGATGCTAGAATCAAACGCAGCCCAACCATCCTTTACCAAAGATCATGGAACTCCCTCTCCAACTGGCTGCCGAGGTGCAACGCAATGTGCTTGCCGCACTGGTGGAAGATATCGGCGGCGGCGACCTGACGGCGCTGCTGAGTTCCGCCAAACGCCGTTCGCAGGGCACCGTCATCAGCCGCGAAGATGCCGTGCTTGCCGGCAGCGCGTGGTTCGATGCCTGCTTCTTCCGCCTCGATCCGCAGACCGTGATCCGCTGGCACGTGCGTGATGGAGAGCCGGTCGTCGCTGGCCAGATCCTGTGTGAAATCGAAGCCAGCACGCGCGCCCTGCTCACCGCCGAACGCGCCGCGCTGAATTTCCTGCAACTGCTTTCGGCGACGGCGACCGCAACGCGCCTGTATGTAAATGCCATCGCTGGCACCGGCGCGCGGATCGTCGACACACGCAAGACCCTGCCCGGCCTGCGCCTTGCACAGAAATACGCGGTCACCTGCGGCGGCGGCAACAACCACCGCCTCGGTCTCTACGACGGCATCCTGATCAAGGAAAACCACATCATGGCGGCAGGCGGCGTCAGCGCCGCCCTGCAGCAGGCGCGCGCGATCGGTCGCGACGACGTCTTCATCCAGATCGAGGTGGAAACCCTGGAGCAACTCGCCGAAGCGCTCGACGCCGATGCCCGCATGATCCTGCTCGACAACATGGACCTGACCCGGATGCGTCAGGCCGTCGGCCTTACGGCCGGACGCGCCGAACTCGAAGCCTCGGGCGGCGTCAGCCTGGAAACCGTGCGTGCCATCGCAGAAACCGGGGTCGATCGCATTTCGGTCGGCAGCCTTACGAAGAACGTGCGCGCCATCGATCTGTCGCTGCGGCACAGCGAAGGCTGATCTGCTAGAATTCGCGCCCTGCCGCAAAGGCGGGAATCGGCAAGTATCCGCGGAGAGGTGGATGAGCGGTTTAAGTCGCACGCCTGGAAAGCGTGTTTAGGATAATATCCTAACGAGGGTTCGAATCCCTCCCTCTCCGCCAGACACCCCAGTGATACCAA
>CAZYTN010000430.1:0-2116 GCA_964650115.1 uncultured Sulfuritalea sp. | reverse complement strand
CCATGCTGGATGCCGGCGTGTATCTCGCGCCCTCGGCTTTCGAGGCCGGCTTCGTCTCGGCCGCGCACAGCGATGCCGACATCGCGGCGACCGTCGCGGCAGCCGATGCGATCTTCGCCGCGGGCTAAGCGGGTTCAAACCCGAAAGTCGGCGCCGGCGAGACGGCGATCATGTCGACGCTGAGCCCCGCTGCCGCCTGGCCGGTGCGGCTGGTGGCCGGCCGGTGCGAAGTGGTCTGGGCCATCGGCCTCAAATACACCGAGGGCTTCACCCGCATCGTGCCGAGCGCCTGGACGCTGGCGGCGATGGCGGCCTCCGTCGTACTTCTTGCGTGGTCGCTGAAAGCGAAGTTTCAGTGGAGGCTAACGCCGGTTCTATCGGCGTTAAGCGCAGCGGCCGTAACTAAAACCCTGCCGGTGGGTACCGCCTATGCCCTGTGGACGGGCATCGGCGCAGTCGGCACGGCGCTCTTGGGCATGGTGCTGTTCGATGAATCGCGCGAAGTGGCCCGACTGGTCTGCATCGGCCTCATCGTGGCCGGCATCCTCGGCTTGAAGCTGGTGACGAAGTAGCGGCCGGGGCCGGCGCTGCTCAGGCCTCGTGCCCGGCGCGGCGGGCAGCAAGCAGGTTCCTCGCCTTGCGGGTTTCCAGCCAGCGCAGGGTGGCGTAGGTCCCCCAGCCGAACAGGCCCATGGCGACGATGAAGGCGCCGTAGGCGACCGGCCACGGCACGCCATGGGTCATCATCGAGAACTCCGACATGCCGCCGATTCCGGCGATGATGTTGAGCGGCACGAAGACCACGCTGATGGTGGTCAGCTTCGACACGCGTTTGTTCTGGTTGATGTTGATGAAGCCGACCGTGGCATCCATCAGGAAGTTGATCTTGCCGAACAGGAAGGACGTGTGGCCGTCCAGCGAGTCGATGTCGCGCAGGATCTGGCGCGCATCGTCGTACTGGTCGGTGGACAGCAGCCGGCTGCGCATCAGGAAGGACAGCGCGCGCCGCGTGTCCAGCACGTTGCGCCGGATGCGGCCATTGAGGTCCTCCTCCTTGGCGATGTCTGAGAGGATTTCGGCGGCTTCATCGTCGGTGACCTGCGGCGTCAGCACGGTGCGGCTGACCTTTTCCAGCTCGGCGTAGATGTCCTCCAGCGCGTCCGCCGAGTATTCGACGTCGGCGTCGTAGAGGTCGAGCAGCACGTCCTTGCCTTCCGAGACATAGCCCGGCTGGATCCGCGCCCGCAGGCGCTGCAGGCGGAACACCGGCAACTCCTCGTCGCGCATCGAGAACAGGATGTTGTTGTGCAGGATGAAGGCGACAGCCACGTTGCGCGATTCGTCTACCTTGTCGAGCAGAAAGGCCGAGTGCAGATGCACCTCGCCATTCTCCTCGATGTAGAAGCGCGCCGATTCCTCGAGGTCGGTCAGGTCGTCGGCATCCGGCAGGCGCAGGCCGAAGATCTCCGCTATCCACGTGCGCTCCTGGCGCGTCGGAGCGACCAGGTCGACCCAGATCGGCTTGGCCGTGGCCAGGTCTTCGCGGCTGTCGATCGGAATCTGGCGCAGGCGGCCATTTTGCAGGTCAAAGGCGTTGAGCATGATCGGCTTGCGCGGGAAGGTCTGCGCTGCGGACAGGGTTTCACGCAGGGCGTCGGACAGTTCGTCGAGTATTTCCGCTCCGCGATCGGGCGCCACCATGTCCCAGACCAGAACGCTGTCGTCCTGCGGCAGGGCCTCGAGAATGCGCGCCACCCGATCCGGCGGCATGCGGTCGAGGCGGTTCTTGAGTTCAGACAGATGCTGCTTGTGCACCATGTCTTCGACCAGTTGGTGGCGCGGCATGTCCTGCCGGTGCACCAGGCTTTCGACCCGCCGCTGGCGGGCAAGCAGCTCCTGAACAATCTTCAGGTGCTGCTGCTCCTCGTCGGAGGTATCCAGTGCGTCGGCCGTGGTGGAACTCATTGCGTCATGATCTCACATAGCGATGGCGCATTTTAGGGCCTCACGGCACTTCCGCGCCAGCCATGCGGCCGACAATGAGTTGTTTGCGCCCGTTCATGTAAGCGGAATAGGGATTGCGTTCGTAACGGCGCGGTGCGGGCAGCATGACGGC
>CAZYTN010000429.1:0-2116 GCA_964650115.1 uncultured Sulfuritalea sp. | reverse complement strand
AACTCCTGCCCCTCAACGCTGGGCTTGGGATGGGCTACAATCTAATTGGGGCGCAACGGTTGGAGCAATCCGGCCACGGCGCCACCGGTAGTTGTCAATCTAGTTGTCGCCTGAATGGCCGCGTTTAGGCAGCCTTTTTGAGTTCTGAAACAACCTCCTTGCGCTTGCTGTGTAACCGTCCGGCCACCACCGTTTGGCGAGATTGCCCGGGCTAGCTGAAGATCAAGCCCGAATGGGCACCTCAAGTTTGTGTCCACGAAGGAAATCATGGGCACAAATTCGCGAATGATCAAAGCGGCGGCCGCGCGCGGGTCGTACAAGCACCACTCACTGGCCTTCAAACAAGCGCTGGTCGAAGCATCGCTGCGGCTCGGCGCCCCGGTTGCGCGAATTGCGCGCGAGCACGGAATCAACGCCAATCAGCCCCCTCTCTGGCGCAAGACCTACCGCGCAGGGGCGCAAGGCAAATCGATGTCGGCCCTGTTGCCGGCCAAGATAGAACAACAAGGAATCGCGGAACGCCTGATCGCAACACCGCCGGGCGGATGCCTGCGGATCGAAACCGAACTGCTGCGGCCGCACATCGAAGGCCGGCCGGACCCCGAAACACTCCGTATCGTTCTGGCCGCACTACGGCGACCGGGATGATCCCCTCCGGCACCCGCATCTGGCCCGCTGCCGGATTCACCGGCATGCGTCGCGGCTTCGCTGGGCTGGCCGCCATTGTGCGAGAGAAACTCGCTGTCGATCCCTTTGCCCGACTCGCTTTCAGTCTGTTGCGCGCCTTCCTGAACTGGTGCGCCGACCGTCCCGAGTACCGCGCCTTCGTACATGCCGACGCTTGCGCCTCACGACTGGCGCGCGATGAACTGCCGAAGAAGGCCGCAAAGGACGACTGCCTACAGCGCGAACAGTTGCCGCTATGGTTCGAGCACGTCCGCAAGCTGGCAAACCCTGTGCATTCCGCATACGCTGGCGAAAATAGTTGAGGTTGATGAACTGGCCGCTCGCATCGCGGTACTGGAGGCGCAACGTGCCGACGCTTAACGCTCGCCTTCTGGCGTTGGAGCAAATCGCAGTTCATCGTTCTGCAGGCGGCTTGGGCTGCGTGGTTCATTGCCGCGACGGTGAATCATTCGAGCAGGCCGCCAAGCGCCAAGGATTTGGCGACGGCGGTTACCTCTGCATCGGCGAGACGATGACGCCAGACGATTGGAGCCGAGCAGCGAAGGCGCAGCAGGCTGAACTTGTTAAGGAGGGCAGGCCGTGAAAAGAACGGTTGAATGTCGATTGCACGCGCTGGAGTCGGCAAGGGGTACGTCGAACCTCTACGACTTGCCGCCAAGGCCGGGGCAAAAACGCTTACCCGTGCTGATTCCTCGTGGCCCAACCGAGCAGGCCGACCTTGAATCGGCCCGCGCCCGTGGCTACGCCGCCGAACTCGATACGCCGGAGAATTGCGCGAGGTGGCTATAAGGCGAGCAACAACCCCCGACCGCCTGAAGCTAGGCGGTTTTTTACGCCTGCCGTTCGCGGTGGCGCACCCTGTACGCTGCGCAGCACAATGCGCTGGGCAAGCATAAGCAAAAATCGCCGCATCGCCTTCTACACCTGCCAGTGCAAGCTTATGGCCTATTGCGTGCTTGTGTCGTTACTCTGGTGCGCTGCAACACGGACACCGTGGCAACTCCCCCCAAAAGTGGGGCAATTGGCTTGCAAGGGCGAGGGGATAATCGCCACTCCTGCCAGCCGATAAGCACCAATGCGAACGGTTCGCAACGACTGGCCCGCCCGACTATCCCGCCAATAAAAAAGGGGCGCATTGATGAAACCGGGTTACAAACTGGTTACACGAACGCCAGAAAGCAAAAATCCAGACCTTGAGAGTCTGGCTAAGTGCTTGTTTCTATTGGTGGTGATGGGCAGAATCGAACTGCCGACCTATGGGTTATGAATCCATCGCTCTAACCGTCTGAGCTACATCACCAACTAGGGCGCAGCAGTATAAGTGTGGTGTCGTCAAAGGTCAATACTTGCTGCTGCCTGTGTAGGGGGCGAGTAATTCAATTTCTAAATCGTTAGTGAATTAATGATCCAAGGCCAAGCGACGATGGAA
>CAZYTN010000428.1:0-2124 GCA_964650115.1 uncultured Sulfuritalea sp. | reverse complement strand
ATCAAGGTCGACCGCGAGGAACGCCCCGACCTCGACCAGATCTACCAGACCGCCCACCAGATGCTGACGCGGCGCGGCGGCGGCTGGCCGCTGACCATGTTCCTCGCGCCCGACGGCACGCCATTCTTCGGTGGCACCTATTTTCCCCGTGAACCGCGCTTCGGCCTGCCCGGTTTCGCCGATCTTTGCGAGCGCGTGGCAGAAGCCTACCGCGATCGTCGCGAGGATATTGCAACCCAGGCCGCAGAACTACGCCTCGCCCTGGCCAGTACGGTGCCAGAACCCGCGGCAAAGGCCCCTGCCTTCGATGCCACGCCCCTGGCCACCGCCGCAGCGCAGTTGGCCCGCGGCTTCGACAGCCGCTACGGCGGCTTCGGCGGTGCGCCGAAGTTTCCGCATCCGACCGATCTCGCCTTCCTGCTGGGCCGCCGTGATGAGGGTTCGCGCCAGATGGCATTGACCACGCTCACGTGCATGGCGGAAGGCGGCATCTACGACCAGATCGGTGGCGGCTTCTGCCGCTACAGCGTGGATGAGCGCTGGGAGATTCCGCACTTCGAAAAGATGCTCTACGACAACGGGCCGCTCCTGGCACTTTGCGCCGACGCCTGGGCGCAGAGCGACGATCCCTTGTACGCCCGCGTCGCCGCCGAAACCGCCGCCTGGGTGATGCACGAGATGCAGGCGGCCGATGGCGGTTATTTTTCTTCGCTGGACGCCGACTCGGAGGGTGAGGAAGGCAAGTACTACGTCTGGGACCGCGACGAGGTCGAGCGACTGCTCACGCCGCAGGAGTCGGCGCTGGCGCTACGGCGCTGGGGCTTCGACGGACCGCCGAATTTCGAGAATCGCCATTGGCACGCCAAAGTGGCCGGCCCGCTGGACGACGCGGAAATTCCGCTGCTTGCCGCCGCGCGCGAAAAACTGTTTGCCGCCCGCGAAACCCGCATCCGCCCGGGTCGCGACGACAAGGTGCTGACCAGCTGGAACGCCTTGATGATCGAAGGCATGGCCCACGCCGCGCGCGTGTTCGGCAAGAATGAGTGGCTCGTTTCGGCACAACGCGCGCTGGACTGCATCCGCACGACCATGTGGCAAGACGGGCGCCTGCTGGCGACCGCCAGGGACGGCCGTGCCCACCTCGACGCCTATCTCGACGACCACGCCTTCCTGCTCGCCGCCCTGCTCGAGCTGATGCAGGCGGAGTACCGCAACGAGGATATGGCCTTTGCCATCGAACTGGCCGAGACCCTGCTGGACCGTTTCGAAGACCGGGAAGCCGGCGGTTTCTACTTCACCGCCCACGACCACGAAGTCCTGATCCACCGCCCCAAGACCGGCCACGACAATGCCACGCCTGCCGGCAACGGCGTCGCCGCATTTGCCCTGCAACGGTTCGGCCACTTGCTGGGCGAAACCCGCTATCTCGGCGCCGCCGAAAAAACCCTGCAGCTCTTCTGGCCGGCTATCCGCCAATCGCCGAGCAGCCTCGGCAGCCTTTTGCGCGCGCTTGAAGAAGCGCTCACTCCACCGGACATCATCATCCTGAGAGGCCCTTCTGACGAGATGGCAACTTGGTGTCGCGCTCTCGGCGCCGATCCACGCCGGCTGGTGCTGGCCCTGCCCAGGGGAATCGCCGGTCTGCCGGCGACTCTGGCCAAGCCGGAAAGCGATCATGTCAACGCCTGGGTCTGCCGCGGCGTTACTTGCTCGGCACCGACAGCGAATCTGCAGGCTTTGATTACTTGATCTGAAGCATTTTTTTGTACGAGCCTCATTGTTTAGAATCCGTGCCGTTTTGGTTTCCGCCGGCACACTCCCATTTATCCATCCAAAGGAATTAAACATGAAATCAGTATTGGTCTCCGCTCTGCTTGCCGCCGGCGTTCTGGCGTCGGCCCCGGCTTTCGCCAACAAGGACCTCGCCACCAAGAGTGGTTGCATGGCCTGCCACGCGGTCGACAAAAAAGTGGTCGGCCCGGCCTACCAGGATGTTGCAAAGAAATACAAGGCCGCTGACGAAGCCATGCTGATGGACAAGGTCCGCAAGGGTGGCAAGGGCGTCTGGGGTCAGATTCCGATGCCGCCGAATGCCGCCGTCAAGGACGAGGATCTGAAGACCCT
>CAZYTN010000427.1:0-2139 GCA_964650115.1 uncultured Sulfuritalea sp. | reverse complement strand
AGAGCGCCAAGTTCGGCGTGGCCTTTGACAAAGCCTTCGACCTCTACGTCCGCGCCGCCTCCCTGCCGCATATCGCGGTGAAGGGCATCGACTGCCACATCGGCTCGCAACTGCTCGACCCGGCGCCGGCGGCCGAGGCGGCGGACAAGGTACTGGCACTGGTCGACCGGCTTGGCGCGGCGGGCATCGTCCTGGAACATATCGACCTAGGCGGCGGCATGGGCATCCAGTACCGCGCCGAGGAGCCGGCGCCGTCGGCCGCCGACTATCTGGCGCCGATGCTGGCGAAGCTGGCGGGGCGTCGCGAGAAGCTGGTGTTCGAACCGGGTCGCTCGCTGGTCGGCAATGCCGGCTTGCTGCTGACCCGAGTCGAGATACTGAAGCCGGGCGAGGAAAAACACTTTGCCGTGGTCGACGCGGCGATGAACGACCTGATGCGTCCGGCGCTGTATGACGCCTGGCACGACATCGTGAAAGTCAGCCCCGGCGACACGGTGGGCGCAGAAACGATGTCCTACGAAATCGTCGGCCCGGTCTGCGAGTCGGGTGATTTCCTCGGCCACGACCGGCCGCTGGCCCTGCGCGAAGGCGATCTGCTGGCCATCCTCTCGGCCGGCGCCTACGGCATGGCCATGGCATCCAACTACAACAGCCGGCCGCGCGCCGCCGAAGTCATGATCGATGGCGCCGCGATGCACCCGATCCGCCGCCGCGAGGATGCCAAGGAACTCTTCGCTCTCGAAACGGTCCTGCCCTGATGCGCAACGCGCTTCTCGCCTGCATGGCTCTCGCCCTGCTCAGCGCCTGCGGCCAGAAGGCCGAGGAGAAGAAGGCGGTGCCGCCACCCTCGCTGATCACCGTGACGCAGGCGATCAAGGGCGACTTCGAAGTCGTGCTGGAAACCCTCGGCAACCTCGAAGTACTGGCCGACCCCAAGGTCGGCGCCGAAGTGGCGGGTCGCGTGACCCAGGTGCTGGCCCGTAGCGGCAAGCTGGTCAAGGCCGGCGAACTGCTGGCGGTGATCGATGCCGGGGATATGGCGCTGCAGAACAAGGCTGACGAGGCCGAGGCCAGGCGTATCGAGGCGCTGGCGAGGCAACAGGAAAAACTCGCCGAGCGCCAGCAGTCGCTGATGGACAAGGGCTTCCTCTCGAAGAACGCCGGCGAGGATGTCGCCGCCCAGCGCGCCGCGCTCGCCGCCCAGTTCGATGCGGCGCGGGCGCGCGCCGACAACAGCCGTCGCTCGGTCGGCAAGACCCGGGTGCTGGCGCCGATCGACGGCGTCGTCGAAGTGCAGATCGTTTCGCCCGGCGATTACGTCAAGGTCGGCGATCCGCTGTTCAACCTGGTCTCGCCGAAAAAGCTGCGCGCCCACCTGCCCTTTGCCGAGAGCTTTGGCCCGCGCCTGAAGCAAGGCCAGGAAGTCCGGCTGGTTTCCCCGCTGGCACCCGGCAAGGTCTTCGCCAGCCGCATCAAGGACATCCGCCCTGGCATCGTCGAGGGCAGCCGCACGCTCGACGTGCTGGTCGATGTGGAAAACGACGGCAGCCTGCGCGGCGGCGGCACGGTCAATGCGGCGGTGATCGTCTCGGCCAGGGCCGAAGCGCTGACGGTACCCGAGCAAAGCGTGGTGCTGCGCCCCGCCGGCAAGGTGGTGTACGTCGTCACCGAAGTGGACGGACAGAAGAAGGCGCAGCAGCAGCCGGTCAAGGTCGGCGCCAAGCGCGGCGGCCGCATCGAGGTGCTCGAAGGCCTCGCCGGCGGCGAGACAATCGCGCTGGACGGCGCCGGCTTTCTGACCAACGGCGCCGCCGTCGCCATCAAGGAAACCGCAAGAGTCGGCGCTGGCGCCACGGCGGCGGCAGGCAAACCCGACGCCCCCTCACCCGCCCCCGCTCCGCGCCCCACTGCCGGCTCTGCAGAGCCGGTCGCCCCCTCACCCCCAACCCCTCTCCCGCGAGGGGAGAGGGGAGCGTCGTGAGCCGCGTTGCGGCTAAGCTGTAGTGACCCTGCCCGAGCTTTCGGTCAAGCGCCACGTCCTGGCGTGGATGGCGAATGCGGTGCTGGTGCTGTTCGGCGTGATTGCCTTCACCCGCATCGGCATGGACCGGCTGCCCTACATCGAGTTTCCGGTGGTCT
>CAZYTN010000426.1:0-2144 GCA_964650115.1 uncultured Sulfuritalea sp. | reverse complement strand
GCCGCCGCTGCCGGCGATCGCCGGCCTCTTCGGCCAGCCGACGGTGATCAACAACCTCGTTACCTTCGCCAGCGTGCCCGACATTCTGGCCCAGGGCGCGGCGGCCTACCGCGACCTTGGCTGCGGCCGTTCGCGCGGCACGCTGCCGTTCCAGCTGGCCGGCAACATCAAGTACGGCGGCCTGGTCGAAGTTCCCTTCGGCCTTACGCTGCGCGAACTGCTGTACGACTTCGGCGGCGGCTCGCGCTCGGGCCGGCCGCTGCGCGCGGTGCAGGTGGGCGGGCCACTGGGCGCCTATCTGCCGGCATCGCAATTCGACACCGTGCTCGACTACGAGGCCTTCGCTGGCATCGGTGCCGGGCTCGGCCACGGCGGCATCGTTGCTTTCGACGATACGGTGGATCTGGCGAAGCAGGCGCGCTATGCGATGAAATTCTGCGCCATCGAATCCTGCGGCAAATGCACGCCCTGCCGCATCGGCTCGACGCGCGGCGTCGAAGTCATCGACCGCATCCGCGCCGGGAACAATCAATGCGCCGACCAGATCGAACTGCTGCAGGATCTGTGCGACACCATGGTGCACGGTTCCCTGTGTGCCATGGGCAGCATGACGCCGATTCCCGTGATGTCGGCGCTGCGCCACTTTCCGGAGGATTTTGGAGGAATGCACAAATGAATGCTCCACAAGCAATGAACGCTCCGCAGCTGATCGATTTCGGCACGCCGAAAGTCGGCGCCGGCGACACGGTGACGCTTGAGATAGACGGCATCGCGGTGAGCGTAGCGGCCGGCACCTCCCTGCTGCGTGCCGCCGCCGAGGCCGGCATCATGGTGCCCAAGCTCTGCGCCACCGACATCGTCAAGCCCTTCGGCTCCTGCCGCCTGTGCCTGGTCGAGATCGAAGGCCGCCGCGGCTACCCGTCCTCCTGCACCACACCGGCCGAAGCCGGCATGAAGGTGCGCACCCAGACGCCGCAACTGGCCAAGCTGCGGCGCAACGTCATGGAGCTCTACATCTCCGACCACCCGCTGGACTGCCTGACCTGTTCCGCCAACGGCAACTGCGAGCTGCAGACCATGGCCGGCGTGGTCGGCCTGCGCGACGTGCGCTACGGCTCGGGCGAGGCGAACCCCGGCGAGAACCACTACACCGACGTGGTCAAGGACGAGTCGAATCCCTACTTCAGCTACGACCCCGGCAAGTGCATTGTCTGCAACCTCTGCGTGCGCGCCTGCGAGGAACAGCAGGGTACCTTTGCCCTGACCATCGCCGGCCGCGGCTTCGGCTCGCGCGTCACGGCGGGGCAGGCCGAGTCTTTCCTCGAATCCGACTGCGTCTCCTGCGGCGCCTGCGTCCAGGCCTGCCCGACGGCGACGCTGATGGAAAAGACCGTCATCGAAAAAGGCCAGGCCGAGCGCAGCGTGACCACCACCTGCGCCTATTGCGGCGTCGGCTGCGGCCTGCGCGCCGAGATGAAAGGCTCCGAAGTGGTGCGCATGCTGCCCTGGAAGGACGGCCGCGCCAACGAGGGCCACGCCTGCGTCAAGGGCCGCTTCGCCTGGGGCTACGCGACGCACCCGGACCGCATCACCAAGCCGATGATCCGGGCCAAGATCAGCGATCCCTGGCGCGAGGTGTCGTGGCAGGAAGCCCTGGCCCACACCGCGCGCGAATTTCGCCGCATCCAGGACAAGCACGGCCGCAATGCGATCGGCGCCATCGTCTCCAGCCGCTGCACCAACGAGGAAGACTACCTGGTGCAGAAGCTGGTGCGCGCCGCCTTCGGCAACAACAATGTCGATACCTGCGCCCGCGTCTGCCACTCGCCGACCGGTTACGGGCTCAAGCAGACCTTGGGCGAGTCGGCCGGCACGCAAACCTTCAAGTCGGTCGATCAGGCCGATGTCATCGTCGTGATCGGCGCCAATCCGAGCGATGCCCACCCGGTCTTCGCCTCGCGCCTCAAGCGCCGCGTGCGCGATGGGGGCGCCCGGCTCATCGTCATCGATCCGCGCGAGATCGACCTGGTCAGCTCGCCGCATATCCGGGCCGAGCATCATCTCAAGCTCAAACCCGGCACCAATGTCGCGGTGCTCTCGGCGCTGGCGCACGTGATCGTGACCGAGGGCCTGGTCGATGAGGC
>CAZYTN010000425.1:0-2164 GCA_964650115.1 uncultured Sulfuritalea sp. | reverse complement strand
GCCTGCCGCGCCGGCATCGGCCGGGTGCATTTCCTCGACCGCCAGGCCGACGGCGCAATGCTGATGGAATTCTTCACCCGCGACGGCGTCGGCACCGTGATGACCAGCGCCCCGCTGGCGCGGTTGCGCGATGCCAGCATCGACGACGTCGGCGCCATCCTCGGCCTGATCGAGCCGCTGGAAGCCGACGGCACCCTGGTCAAGCGCGGCCGCGAGCGGCTGGAAATGGAAATCACCCGCTTCTCGGTGGTGGAGCACGACGGTGTCATCGTCGGCTGCGCCGCGCTCTATCCCTTCTCGACCGAGAAGGCGGCCGAACTCGCCTGCCTCGCCGTGATGCCGGATTTTCGCCGCAGCGGCTACGGCGAACAGTTGTGCAACCACATCGAGGCCCGCGCCAAAAAGCTGAAACTGAAGCGCCTCTTCGTCCTCACCACGCGCACCGCGCACTGGTTCATCGAGCGCGGCTTCGCCGACGCCGGGGTCAACGAACTGCCGGAAGCGCGGCGCGAACTCTACAACCTGCAGCGCAGGTCGAAGGTACTGGTGAAGGCGCTGTAGTGCCCGGCGATGTGCATATTTCCTGATTGACCGCTCCAGGGCGCAGCGCGCCATTGCGCTTGCACGGTCGCCGTTTCATGGCTTCGGCCAGCGGTTATACTTTTCGGTCAGCGTAGCGGGTCCCAGATAAAACAAGCTCATGAACACCCCATGATGTAATCCGCGATGGACAACACTTCCAACCGAACCTTCGTCTGCAGCGTGCTGTTCATCGACATCGTGGAATACACGAAAAAGTCGGTGACGGAACAGCTGAAGCTGAAACAGCGCTTTAACGCGCTGCTGATCCGGGCCCTGGAACAGGTGGCGGCCAGCGACCGCATCGTGCTGGACACCGGAGACGGCGCCGCCATCTGTTTTCTCGGCAGTCCGGAGGTGGCGATGTTCGTCGCAATGGACGTGCGCGACGGAATTGCGGACGAAAGCCCCAACGAGACGCCAGCGCTGGAGGTGCGGATGGGCGCCAACCTCGGGCCGATCCGGCTGATCAGGGACATCAACGGCCAGCCCAACATCATCGGCGACGGCATAAACGTCGCGCAAAGAGTGATGAGCTTCGCCGACGCCGGCACGGTGCTGGTCTCCCGCTCCTTTTTCGAGGTTGTGTCGCGATTATCCGATGACTACGCGCAGATACTCCACTACGAAGGCAGCCGCACCGACAAACATGTGCGCGAGCACGAGGTGTATGCGGTGGGCCCGAGCATTCCTCACATGTTTACGGATGCGCCTCATCCCGCCGGCGGTCTGGCTGCGGACTACAAGGCCATGTCCGGCGACGGATCGGGATCGCCTGCGACTCGCGCCGGGGAGAATCCGGGCTCGCGCAAGAAGCTGCTGGCTGGAGTTTCACTGCTGGCCCTTGCCATAGTCGGCGCTGCGGTAGTGCTGCGCCTGGGACGTGGCGGCGGCGAGGAACCGGGCAGTCCGCCCCGTCCTGTCGCTGCAGCAAAATCTCCGAAAGAATCCCCGAAGGAGGTCCCAAAGGAATCTCCGCAAGAACCCCCGCGGAATGCGCCGGCGAAAGCCACGGTTTCGCTGCTGATAGTGCCCTGGGGCGAAGTCTGGGTAGATGGACAAAAGCGCGGGGTCAGCCCGCCGCTAAAATCCCTTTCGCTCGCGCCCGGCATGCACACGGTGGAAATCAGGAATTCCAAATTCCCCGTCCATCTGGAAAAAATCGAGGTGAAACCGGGCGCACAGATCAAGATCAGGCACACATTTTAGGCAGGCGTCCGGCTGCTTGCCGCAGCGGCCGGCTTGAACAAGGTTTGATTCAGTCATTGAGTATCCGGAGGATGAAATGAAGACAATGCGAAACATCATGCTGATGGCGCTGGCCGGCTTGTTGGCGAGCTGCGCATCAGGGCCGATGAGCGTGTTTGAAAGCAAGGCGAACCAGTCCTTGTCCGCTGGCATGAATGCGTACAACGAGGGCAAGTACCCGGACGCGGTGAAGAACCTGCAAAGCGCCCTGGATCAGGGACTGAGTGCCAGCGACCAGGTCAAGGCCCACAAGTACCTGGCCTTCACCCATTGCGTCAGCGGCAAGGAGCGTTTGTGCCGCGAAGAATTCAGGAAGGCGCTGGATATCAATCCCAAT
>CAZYTN010000424.1:0-2164 GCA_964650115.1 uncultured Sulfuritalea sp. | reverse complement strand
GAAGGCCTGCTTGTCGCGGGCCAGGGTGTTATATATCTTCAGCATGGGGTGGGGAATCGCCTGAGCATCGCGATAAGCAGAAAGATGGGCACGAAAGGCCCGTATTATCGCGCCATTGATCAAACTCGGTCAGGTTGTCGGGAAGGCGGGCTTCTTGGTAGAATTCGACGCTGAATCCTGGATAGTTTATCCCGGCTAAAACGAAGTTTCAGTGCAGGCTAAGGCCGGTTTCATCGGCATCAAGCGCAGCGGCAGAAACTAAACGCAGTTCCTGCGCAGGTCGACGCCGGCTGAATCGGCATCAAGCGCAGCGGCCGTAACCAAATTCATTTTCGGGCAACCGTCAACGAGAAGCAGATAACCATGACCCAAATCCGTCTCAATGCCGCACGCCTGCTGGCATCAGCCGTTGCCCTCAACCTCCTGGCCCTGGTTCCCGCCGTCAATGCCCAGACTCAGCAGGTCGTCGTCAGCAAACAGACCAAACCGGCGGCGGCGCCGACGCCCGATGCCGATGCCCTGCAGGACATCGGCAAACAGCTCAAGCAGGGGCAGCATGCCCAGGCGCTGGAACAGATCGACAAGTACCTGGCGGGGAAACCCAAGGACGCCCAGGGCCGCTTCCTCAAGGGCATCATTCTGACCGAGATGAACAAGCCCAACGAGGCCATCGCAGTATTCACCAAGCTGACCGAGGATTATCCGGAACTGCCGGAACCCTACAACAATCTCGCCGTCATCTACGCCCAGCAGAAGCAGTTCGACAAGGCCAAGCAGGCGCTGGAAATGGCCATTCGTACCCATCCGTCCTACGCCACGGCCCACGAAAACCTCGGCGACATCTACGCGCGGCTGGCGAGCCAGGCCTATGACAAGGCCCTGCAGATCGATTCATCGAACTCCAGCGCGCAAAACAAGCTGGCCCTGATTCGCGATTTGATGAACACCGCCAGCCGGCCCGGCAAGGCCACCAAACCGATCGGCGATGCGCGTCCGGCGGAACCGGTCAAGATGGCAGAAGCCCCCAAATCCGCCGCCGTGGCCGCTGCTCCCGCCACCCCAACGCCAGCGCCCGCCGCCGCAACGTCAAAACCCGCCCCGGCTCCCGCCGGTGACGCCAATACCGAGATCACCCGGGCTATCGAACTGTGGGCTGCGGCCTGGTCGCGCAAGGACGTCAAGGCCTACCTCGCCGCCTATGCCCGCGACTTCAAGACCCCGGCCGGCGAATCGCGTTCAGCGTGGGATGCGGAACGACAAAAGCGCATCAACAAGCCAGGCGCAATTCAGGTCAGCGTCGAAAACCTGCGCATCAGCGTCGATGGCGACACGGCAACGGCAAAATTCCGCCAGCATTACAAGTCGGCCACGCTCAAGACTTCCAGCAACAAGGTGCTGCAGTTGGCCAAACGTGACGGCAAGTGGCTGATTCTGCAGGAGCGGGTCGGTAGCTGATGCGCTGCCCTGTGCGCTATCTGACAGTCATCTCGGCCTGCAGCCTCCTGCTTGCGGCAGCTGCGGCCGAAGCTGCCGGCAAGGCGCCAGGGCATCTCAAGAAGGGCGCCGGCGGCACTATCGTCGAGGCGAGCTATACGGATTCCGGCCCGGAACCGCTGCTGGCGAAGGTATTCGACGCCATCGAAGGCAACCGTCTTGATGTTGCCATGCAGCAAACGGAAATGCTGATCAAGGCCTATCCGAATTTCCGCCTGGCGCACCTGGTCATGGGCGACCTGCTGCTTGCCCGCTCGCGCCCGTTGATGGCCTTCGGCGAGGGCGGCGGACCCGCTGCCGGGGAAAAAGTCGCCGATCTGCGCGACGAAGCGATTGTCCGGCTCAAGGGCTACCGCACCAAGCCGCCGGCCGACTACGTGCCGCGTTACCTGCTGCAGATGCATCCGGAACAGAAGCACGCGGTCGTCGTCGATACGCAGAAATCCCGGCTTTATCTCTACCAGAACGACAAGGGGACGCCGCGCTTCGTTGCCGATTACTACATTACACAGGGCAAGCTCGGCGCCGACAAGGCCCGCGAGGGCGACAAGAAGACGCCGATCGGGGTCTATCACGTGACTTCCAGCCTGCCACGGCAGAAGCTGACCGACTTCTATGGCAGTGGCGCCTTCCCCATCAACTATCCCAACGAGTGGGACAAGCGCCAGGG
>CAZYTN010000423.1:0-2166 GCA_964650115.1 uncultured Sulfuritalea sp. | reverse complement strand
ACGCCGTTTGCCGAAGGCCTGCACCGCATCGGTGTGAAACCACACGCGGGAAGTTTTGGCTTGCGCCGCCAGTGCCGCAAGAGCCGCCACATCCTGCACGGCACCCGTCTCGTTGTTGGCCAGCATGACCGAAACCAGTGCCGGCTTTTCGGGGTTTCCCCCAAGTGCGGCCTGAAAGTCGGCGCCGGCGACACGGCAATTTTCATCGACCGCAATCTCGCGCAAGGTCCAGCCGGCACGCTGCAAGGCTTTCGCCGGCTCGCGCACGCAGGGATGTTCGATCGCGGATATCGCCACCGTGCCCGGCGCAAGGCAAGCCGCCGCACCCTTGATGAAAAGATTGTTGGCTTCCGAGCCGCCGCTGGTAAACACCACTTCGGTCGGATGGGCACCTGCGGCAAAAGCCACCCGCTGCCGCGCCTCGTCGATCGCGCGCCGCGCCGCGCGGCCGTATTCGTGACGGCTGGAGGCATTCCCATACTGCTCGCGCAGGTAGGGCAGCATGACTTCCAGCACGCGCGGATCCAGCGGCGTGGCGGCGTTGTGATCGAAGTAGACGGGGGGGAACATGGCTTGCGTCGTCGCGATCAGGCGGCGGCGAGTTCCTCTGCCGGGCGGCGCACGCGGCGCAACGGCCGTTCGTCGTGCATCACGGCAGCTACACCGGACCGCTCCCGTTGCTGGGCCACCAGTTCAGCCAGGCTGACCGAGTTGAGGTACTCGAACATTTTTTCGTTGAGGCTGGTCCATAACTCATGGGTCATGCAGGGACGCAGATCCTCGGCACAATTGCCCTTGCCGCCGCAATTCGTCGCATCGAGCGACTCATCGACCGCATGAATGATGTCGGAAACCGACACCGCCTCAAGGGGTTTGGCCAGATTGTAGCCACCACCCGGGCCGCGCACGCTCGTTACCAGTTGGCGGCGACGCAGCTTGCCGAACAGCTGCTCAAGGTAGGAAAGGGAAATCTTTTGCCGCTCGCTGATGCCGGCCAGGGTGACCGGGCCCGCATGTTGGCGCAAGGCAAGGTCGATCATCGCGGTTACGGCAAAACGTCCTTTGGTCGTCAGTCTCATGATAAATCTCCGTCGGGTAATTTCGTTCGGGAAACGCTGCAGAGCAATACCTGAGCGTTTACATCGACTATATGGTATCCCGAGCGTTTTAGTCAACTATCTTTGAAAGATAGTTTGGATCGAATTTGTCGGCGGTCGCGACATCGTCTTCGAGCGATACCCCGCAGCGCTCCATGGTTTTCAGCAGGGCCTCGATGCGCCGGTCGGTTTCGACCGCGTGATCGAGCAGGCCGTGAATCGCCAACGCCAGGGGATCGTCCTCGGTGCGGGTCACCGCATAGGCGGAGAAGCCCATCTGGCCGGCCTTGACCTCACGATCGATTTCGCTGCGATCCTCGACGATGCGAGCCGGAATGCCGACTGCAGTGGCTCCCGACGGGACATCGCGCACCACCACCGCGTTCGATCCAACCTTGGCACCAATGCCCAGGGTAATCGGCCCCAGCACCTTGGCGCCGGCGCCGATCACGACGCCGCGCTGCAAGGTCGGATGTCGTTTGCCCTTGCTCCATGAGGTGCCGCCCAGCGTCACGCCGTGATAAAGCGTGCATTCATCCTCGATCACCGCCGTCTCGCCGATGACCACACCCATGCCATGGTCGATGAACACGCGGCGCCCAATCATCGCGCCGGGATGAATCTCGATGCCGGTGATCCAGCGCGTGAAATGCGAAAGAAAGCGCGCCAGCCAGCGCACACGCGCACTCCACAACCAGTGCGAGACCCGATGCAGCGTCAGGGCATGAAAGCCCGGATAGCAGGTCACCACCTCCCAGGTCGACCGGGCGGCAGGATCGCGTTCGAAAACGCAGGAAATATCTTCACGCAGACGAGAGAACATGGACTGATCTTCTATTAGTACTTGCTGAAATGGTAGAAATCCCCAGCGTCTGGGTCAAGTTTTATTTGCATTTCGGGTCTGACGCGGCTTTTTCCAGGGCCGCAAACAGGCCACGAAGGATATTGACTTCTTCCTTCTCCGGCGCGGCGCGGGAGAACATGCGCCGCAGACGCGGGATCAGGCGCTTCGGACTGGCGGGATCGAGGAACTCGCTGGACAGCGCGGCGCGCTCGATATGCGCGATCA
>CAZYTN010000422.1:0-2166 GCA_964650115.1 uncultured Sulfuritalea sp. | reverse complement strand
GCCGGCGAGAACATCCAGGCCTGGCTGTTCCATGCCGAAAGCGGCGATTACGAAAAGGCCTGGCGCTCGCTCACCGAAAACAATCCGCTGCCGGCGATCATGGGCCGCGTCTGCTACCACCCCTGCGAGGGCGCCTGCAACCGGCAGTACGTCGATGCCGCGGTCGGCATCAATTCGGTGGAGCGCTTCCTCGGCGACGAGGCCCACAAGCATGGCTGGAAGTTCGCGCCGCCCGCGCCCGCGACGGGCAAGCGCGTGCTGGTGGTCGGCTCCGGCCCGGCCGGCCTCTCCGCCGCTTACCACCTGACGCGCCTGGGCCACAAGGCGGTGATCTACGAAGCCGGGCCGCTGGCCGGCGGCATGATGCGCTTCGGCATTCCCAAGTACCGCCTGCCGCGCGACGTGCTCGATGCCGAGATCCGGCGCCTGGTCGACTTCGGTGTCGAGATCCGCTTGCGGACCAAGGTCAGCAACGTGCTCGAAGCGATGCAGGACGGCTTCGATGCGGTATTCCTCGGCGTCGGCGCGCACATCGCCAAGCGCGCCTACATCCCGGCCGGCGACGCCGCCAAGGTGCTCGACGCCGTCGCCGTGCTGCGCGGCATGGAGGGCGCCCGGTCGGATGAAATGGCGCCGATGCTGGGCCGCAAGGTGGTCGTCTACGGCGGCGGCAACACCGCCATCGACGTCGCGCGCACAGCCAAGCGCCTTGGCGCGGAGGAGGCGATCATCGTCTACCGCCGCACCCGCGACAAGATGCCGGCCCACGATTTCGAGGTCGAGGAAGCGCTGCAGGAAGGCATTTCCATCAAGTGGCTGTCGACCATCAAGGAGGCCGGCATGGGTGAAGGAGGCGGCGACATCATGGTCGAGAAGATGGCCCTCGACGACAAGGGCTTCCCGCAACCCACCGGCGAGTTCGAACGCATCGAGGCCGACTCGGTGGTACTGGCGCTGGGTCAGGATGCCGACCTCTCGCTGCTCGAAAACGTGCCGGGCCTGATCGTGGAAGGCGGCATGATCCAGGTCGATCGCGGCATGATGACCGGCCATCCTGGTGTATTCGCCGGCGGCGACATGGCCGGCAGCGAGCGCACCGTCACGGTCGCCGTGGGCCACGGCAAGAAGGCGGCGCGCGCCATCGATGCCTGGCTGCGCGGCAAAGCCTACGTGCCGCTACCCAAGACCGAGATCGCCACCGTCGACAGGATGAATTCCTGGTACTACTCGGATGCGCCGAAGACAGTGCGGCCGGTGCTCGACATCATCCGCCGCCAATCCACCTTCGAGGAAGTGCTGGGCGGGCTGGACGAGACCAACGCCCTGTTCGAGGCACGCCGCTGCATGTCCTGCGGCAACTGCTTCGAATGCGACAACTGCTACGGCGTCTGCCCCGACAACGCCGTGATCAAGCTCGGCCCCGGCCAGCGCTTCAAGTTCAACTTCGACTACTGCAAGGGTTGCGGCATGTGCGCCGCGGAATGCCCCTGCGGCGCGATCCGCATGGTGCCCGAGGAGAACTGACCAGGGTTGCGGTCGGCAAAACCGCGGGCGATTCAGACATCATCCTCCAGATGAGGAATCGAATCCTCGGCAGGCCCACCGGTTTCGGGGTCGATCCAGTCGGCGATGCCGATCTCGCTCTCGGCCTCCTGCAGCAAACCCGGTGCGCCCCGATCGAGATCGGCACCTTCCATGTCCATCTCCGCCTCGGCCAGGCTGGAAAACGGACCGTATTCGCGGCCGCCGCCGCTTGCCTGCCAGTAGAAACCATCCGGACGCTCGATGACGCGCGTCCGCTCAAGCGTGGCGGGCGGTCCCGCCGTCCCCTTCTTCATGATGCCCCCTTTTGTTTACCATGGAAACGTGCTGCGCAACGAAAGGCGCTACCGCGCCAATCCAGCACCCATGGTTCCACGATAGTCCGAAAGCGGGAGAAATCAAAGACGGCCACCGTCCTTCCGCCTCGGCGGCGGCGAGGGTGAGGGCGAGACAGATGATCCCTGGGCTGCTCGCCGATGCGGTGCTGCTTCTCCATCTGGGCTTCATCCTGTTCGTCGCGCTCGGCGGCTTTCTGGTCTGGCGCCACCCCCGCCTGGCCTGGCTGCACCTGCCCGCCGCGGCCTGGGGCGCGCTGGTCGAGCTCGGCGGCTGGGTCTGCCCGCT
>CAZYTN010000421.1:0-2168 GCA_964650115.1 uncultured Sulfuritalea sp. | reverse complement strand
GCCTTCAGCACACCGACCTGGTAGCCGGCACGAGCGCCGCCGCCGGTCAAAATCAGGGCGGTGCGCGATTCCGTCATGGCAAAGTCAAGTGCCGCCTCTGGCCTGCTGCTGCGCCTCGACCGACAACAGGGCGGTGACGTTGACGATGCGCCTCACCGTGGCGGTGGGCGTCAGGATATGCACCGGGCGTGCCGCGCCGAGCAGCAGCGGACCCACCGTGAGGCCGTCGCCCGCCGAGGTCTTGATCAGGTTGAATGAGATGTTGGCGGCGTCGATCGTCGGCATGATCAACAAGTTGGCCTGGCCCTTCAGTGTCGAGTCGGGAAACACTTGGCGACGGATGTCTTCCGACAGCGCCGCATCGCCGTGCATTTCGCCATCCACCTCGATTTGCGGCGCGATCTGGCGCAGAATTTCAAGTGCGCGGCGCATCTTGATCGCGGTCGGCGTGTCCTCGGTGCCAAAACTCGAATGCGAGAGCAAGGCCACCTTGGGCGCCAGGCCGAAACGCGCGACCTCGTCGGCCGCCAGCAGGGTCATTTCGGCCAACTGCTCGGCCGTCGGATCATAGTTCACGTAGGTATCGCCGATGAACAGCGTGCGGCGCGGCAGGATCAGCATGTTCATGGCGTAGAAATTCTCGATCCCGGGCTTCCTGCCGATCACGGTATCGATGTAGCGCAGATGCAGGGAATGCTTGCCGAAAGTGCCGCAAAGCAGGGCATCGGCATAGTTGTGGCGCACCAGCATGGCGCCGATCAGCGTGGTGCGTCTGCGCATTTCGCGCTTGGCATATTCGACACCGATCCCCTTGCGCGACATCAGGCCGTAATAGTCCTGCCAGAGCTCCTTGTAGCGCGGATCGGAATCCGGGTTGATCAACTCGAAATGCTCGCCCGCGCGAATGCGCAGACCATAGCGGGTGATGCTTTTATTGATCACCTCGGGACGTCCGATCAAAATCGGCAAGGCCAGTCCTTCGTCGCACACGGTTTGCGTCGCCCGCAAAACGCGTTCGTCCTCACCTTCACAGAAGACCACGCGCGCCGGCTTCTTCTTGGCGGCCATGAACACCGGGCGCATCAGCAGGCCGGTGGAATAGACAAAGTCGTTCAGCTGTTGGGCATATACGTCCATGTCGGCAATCGGCCGCGTGGCGACGCCGGAATCCATTGCCGCCTGGGCCACCGCCGGCGCCACCTTGATGATCAGGCGCGGATCGAAAGGCTTGGGAATCAGGTATTCCGGGCCGAAAGACAGATCCTCGGTACCGTAGGCGGCGGTCACCACCTCCGACTGCTCGGCGTGCGCCAGCTCCGCAATTGCCCTTACCGCTGCGACTTTCATTGCCTCGTTGATGGTCGTGGCGCCGACGTCGAGCGCGCCCCTGAACATGTAGGGAAAACACAGGACGTTATTCACCTGGTTCGGATAGTCCGAACGGCCAGTGCCGATGATGGCGTCGGGGCGCACGGCCTTGGCCTCTTCCGGAATAATTTCGGGGTCGGGATTGGCCATGGCCAGAATCAGCGGATCGCGCGCCATGGTCTTGACCATCTCCGGCTTCAGCACACCCGCCGCGGAAAGGCCAAGGAAAATGTCGGCGCCTACCACGACCTCGGCCAGCGAACGCGCGGCGGTCGCCTGCGCATAGCGCAGCTTTGAAGGATCCAGCCCTTCGCGTCCGTCGTGGATCACGCCCTTGCTATCGACCGCAAAGACATTTTTCGCATCGAGACCGAGGCTCACCAGCAGGTCGAGGCAGGCGATCGCCGCCGCACCCGCTCCGGAGCACACCAGCTTGACCTTGGCGATGTCCTTGCCAACGACACGCATGCCGTTCAGTACGGCTGCACCGGCAATGATAGCGGTGCCGTGCTGGTCATCGTGAAAGACCGGAATCTTCATGCGCTCGCGCAGCTTGGCTTCGACATAAAAACACTCGGGCGCCTTGATGTCTTCCAGATTGATACCGCCGAATGTCGGCTCCAGCGCGGCGATGATGTCCACCAGCTTGTCCGGGTCATTCTCGGCGACTTCGATGTCGAACACGTCGACGCCGGCGAACTTCTTGAACAGCACACCCTTGCCTTCCATCACCGGCTTGCCGGCGAGCGGCCCGATGTTGCCCAGACCCAGCACCGCCGTGCCATTGGTGATGACCGCCA
>CAZYTN010000420.1:0-2168 GCA_964650115.1 uncultured Sulfuritalea sp. | reverse complement strand
TCCGCCAGCGCCTCGTGCTTGCCGTGCTTTTTCAAGCCCTTCGCCACTTCCGGCTTCCAGCGCTTGCACAACTCCTTGAGGGTCGACACGTCGAGATTCCGGTAATGAAACCAGTCCTCGAGTTTCGGCATGTAGCGCGCCATGAAGCGCCGATCCTGGCAAATCGAGTTGCCGCACATCGGCGTGGTCTGGCGCGGCACGTGACGCCGCAGAAATTCAAGTGCCTGCGCTTCGACTTCCGCCTCGCTGAGAATGGAATCCTTGACTCTCTGCGTGAGGCCGGAGCGTCCATGCGTGTTGCGGTTCCACTCGTCCATGCATTCGAGCACCGCGTCGGTTTGATGCACGACCCAGGTCGGCGCTTCCGCAACCACGTCGAGGTTGGAGTTGGTGACCACCAGCGCCAGCTCTATGATGCGATCGCCGTCCGGATTGAGCCCCGTCATTTCCATGTCCAGCCAGACGAGTGCGTTCTGATCCTGTGCCATAATTTTCCCGTACCTGTTTTCGTGTTGCCACATTCTGGCACAGCAGGCCGCCGCCCATGAGCCCATATCACTTTACCGTCGTCTTTCTTGCCGCCCTGGCCCTGTCCACCGGCCTGCGCCTCTGGCTCGACCTGCGCCACCTGCGCCATGTCCTCGCGCACCGCGATCGGGTGCCGGCCGACTTCGTCGGCCGCATCGAACTCGTCGAGCATCACAAGGCCGCCGATTACACCGCGGCAAAAATGCGCCTTGGTCTCATCGAGATCGCCATAGATGCGCTGGTCCTGCTGGCGCTGACGCTCGGCGGGGTTCTGGACTGGATCGATCATGCGCTGCGCGACGGCCTCGGCAGCGGCTATCAGCACGGCCTGGCATTGTTCGCCTGCGTCGGCCTGCTCGGCTTCGTCTTCGGCCTGCCGGCGAGCCTCTACCGCACCTTCCGCATCGAAGCGCGCTTCGGCTTCAACAAGCTGACCTGGCCGCTGTGGCTGGCCGACCTGGCCAAGGGCGCTGCGCTCACCGTGCTGATCGGCGGCCCGCTGCTGTTCGCCGTGCTGTGGCTGATGGATGTCATGGGCAGGAACTGGTGGCTGTATGTCTGGCTGGTCTGGCTGGCGACCAACCTGCTGATCCTCTTCCTCTACCCGACCGTGATCGCGCCGCTGTTCAACAAATTCACGCCGCTGGAAGACGCCTCGCTGAAGCAACGCATCGAGGCCCTGCTGGCGCGCTGCGGCTTCGCTTCCTCGGGTCTTTTCGTCATGGACGGCTCGAAGCGTTCGGCCCACGGCAATGCCTATTTCACCGGCTTTGGCCGCGCCAAGCGGATCGTGTTCTTCGACACCCTGCTGGCAAAGCTGGAGCCCGAGGAGATCGAAGCCGTACTGGCGCATGAACTCGGCCATTTCCGCCACCACCACGTGATCAAGCGCATTGCGCTTTCCGGCGTGCTCAGCCTGGCCTTTCTCTGGCTGCTCGGACAACTCATCGACCAGCCCTGGTTCTTTGCCGGGCTGGGAGTCGGCGCTGGCGATACGGCGTCCGCCTCCGGCACGGCGATGGGCCTGCTGCTGTTTTCGCTGGTGTTGCCGGTTTTCCTCTTTCCGTTGGCGCCGCTGACCTCGGGCCTGTCGCGCCGGCATGAATTCGAAGCCGATGCCTATGCCGTCAAGCAGACCGCCGCTACCGATCTGGTGTCGGCCCTGGTCAAGCTCTACCGCGACAACGCGGCGACGCTGACGCCGGACCCGCTGCACTCACTGTTCCACGATTCCCATCCACCCGCCAGCCAGCGCATCGCGCGGCTGCATGTCTCGTAAAGGAGCCAACATGACCATGATTTGCGATCTCTCCAAAGGCAAGTGCAAGCCCTGCGAAGGCGGCGTGCCGCCGCTCACCGACGACGAAGCGGCCCAGATGCTGGCCACGCTGGAAGGCTGGGAGCGCAAGGAGAATCTGATCAGCAAGACCTACAAGTTCAAGAACTATTACGAGACCATGGCCTTCGTGAACGCCACGGCCTGGATTTCGCACCGCGAGGACCACCACCCCGACCTCGCCGTCGGCTACAACCAGTGCCGCGTCCGCTACACCACGCACGCGATCGGCGGTTTGAGCGAAAACGACTTCATCTGCGCGGCCAAGATCGATGTCCTGCTCACGCTGTAACACGCATTGAGC
>CAZYTN010000419.1:0-2170 GCA_964650115.1 uncultured Sulfuritalea sp. | reverse complement strand
ATCAGGCGGCGATCCTCGGCGTGCTGTCGAAGCAGGTATTCGCCGTCGAGCGCATAGCGCCATTGCTGGCACGGGCGCGGGACAACCTGAAACAAATCAGGTTGTCGCATATTCGCTTCAAGCACGCAGATGGAAATCTCGGGCTGCCTGAGGCAGCGCCATTTGATACCATCATATTGGCTGCCGCTGCGGCCGTTGTACCGCAGACGCTGTTGGCGCAATTGGCGCCGGGTGGGCGGCTGGTCATGCCGCTGGGGACCGCGGAACAGGTGATCAGCCTGGTCGAGCGCAGTGAAAACGGTTTTGTCGAAACCCGATTTGATGCGGTGCGCTTCGTGCCGCTGTTGCCGGGAGTGGAATGAACGCGACGCGCCTGATTTTTGTTTTGCTGCTGCCGATTATCGGGGGCTGCGCCAGTCATGCGCCCGCGCCGGTGGAGGTTCGCGGTGGCGGGCTGGCGACGAAACCTGTGGCGCCGGCAGTGCCGGTGGCAACAGATTCGCGTGCCGGGTATCACACCGTAAAGAAAGGCGAGACGCTCTACAGCATCGCGCTTGACAACGGCCAGGACTACAAGGATGTGGCCGCATGGAACAATCTCGACAATCTCAATTTGATCAGGATTGGCCAGCAGTTGCGCGTCACGCCGGCGGACAATGGCGCTGTGGCGGTGGTGAAGCCGGTGATTTCAATTGCTCCGGTCGAGATAAAACAGGCTGCGCCGACCAGTACCGGTACCAATACTGAAATTCTCAAGCGCGAGCCGAAGGGTGGCAAGCTGGCCTGGTCCGACGAAGCGTTGGCAAAGGCGCGGCAGGGCGATGTGACGACAAAGCCGGCAGAAACCAGACCCGAGGCGAAACCGGCGGAGGTCAAGGCGGCGGAAAAGCCGGCCGTTGCGGGCGATGACGTGGAATGGATATGGCCCGCCAACGGCAAGCTGCTGGCACCGTTTGCCGAAGGGGGAAGCAAGGGTGTCGACATCGCCGGCAAGGCGGGAGATCCGGTGCTGGCCGCAGCGAGCGGGGTTGTCTCCTATGCCGGCACCGGCCTGCGCGGCTATGGCAATCTGGTCGTGCTGCGTCACAACGCGACCTATCTGTCCGTGTACGCCCACAACAGCAAGCTGCTGGTCAAGGAAAAGGACACCGTAGCCAAGGGCCAGAAGATTGCCGAGATGGGGAGTACCGATGCCGAAAGCCCGCGCCTGCATTTCGAGATCCGGCGTCAGGGTAAGCCCGCCGATCCACAGAAGTTTCTTCCCGGCCGCTGAGCATTTGTGAACGGCGACGCTTTCCTGCCGGAGCGCGACGCTGCCGAGGTCGCTTCGGATTCACATGATTCCGGATTCGTCGAGGACATCACACAGGTCTATCTTCACGAAATCGGCGCCACGCCGCTCCTGACGGCAGCTGAGGAAATCAAGTTGGCGCGTGCCGCACATGCCGGCGATTTCCTTGCCCGTCAGCACATGATCGAGGCCAATCTGCGGCTGGTGGTCAGCATCGCGCGGCATTATTTGCATCGTGGACTGCCGCTCGACGACTTGATCGAAGAGGGTAATCTGGGTCTGATACATGCCCTGGAAAAGTTTGATCCCGAGCGCGGTTTTCGCTTCTCGACCTACGCCACATGGTGGATCCGCCAGAATGTCGAACGCGCGATCATGAATCAATCGCGGATGGTGCGCCTGCCGGTCTACGTGATCAAGGAACTCAATATTGTCCTGCGCGCCATGCGCCGGCTTGACCGGGAACGCGGTGCTCAGGATGAGTCGCCCGGTGCCATGCTAGAAGATGTGGCGCGCCTGCTCGATCGTCCGGTTGCGGAGATACGCCAGCTCTTGGTGCTCAACGAGCGCTCCGCCTCGCTGGATTCTCCGCTCGACATTGACCCAGAATTGTCGATGTCCGATTCAATGCCCGATGAGGCTGCCGAAGACCCCGCTGCCCATTTTGCCCAGCAGGAGGCCGAGGCCCTTGTCGCCGACTGGGTGGCACAACTTACCGACCGCCAGCGTCTGGTCATCGAGCGCCGCTATGGCCTTGCCGGCCGGGACTCCACCACGCTGGAGGACATCGCCATTGATCTGGGCCTGACCCGCGAACGTGTACGGCAGATCCAGATGGAGGCGCTGTCCAAGCTGAGGAAGCGCATCGCACGCGATGGC
>CAZYTN010000418.1:0-2173 GCA_964650115.1 uncultured Sulfuritalea sp. | reverse complement strand
ACCGATGCCTGCCTCGGCTGGGACGACACGCTGGTCGCGCTGGACATTCTGGCCAGGGCGGTGAAGGCTCGCCGTGTGGCGCTGGCGGAAAAGTAGGCGCGTCGTCGGCGCCTGCTGTTGGCTATAATGCCTGAATCATGAGCGCGATCGACAACATTCCCAACATCGAGGTTCTCGGCGATGCCGTGCCCTTCGTCGGCCGCATCCGCGAGATCATCGAGGTCATCCAGCTCTTCGAGGACTTCGAGCCGGATGAGCTGGAAGGCCTCGCCCGCTACATGCGCTGCTATCGCGCGCCGCTGGGATCGGAGATCATCCACGAGGGCGACACCGGCGACTTCATGCTGCTGCTGCTGGACGGCAACGTCGAAATCGTCAAGAAGGACGTGCGCGGCCTGGCGCAGATCATGGGCACCGCCGGTCCGGGCAAGACCCTCGGTGAAATGTCCCTGATCGACGGCGAACCGCGCTTCGCCAGCTGCGTCGCGCTCGACACGGTCGAAGTCGCGGTGCTCGATCGCGAAAGCCTGTCGCACCTCATTACCGAAGAGCCACGCATCGGCGTCAAACTGATGATGGAACTGCTGATGCTGCTCAATCAGCGGCTGCGCAGCGTCAGCTCGCAACTCCTGGACTGCATGGAAGCCCGGCGTTCGCGCATTCGCTGAAATCTACTGCGCGTGCCGGATCGGGGATTGGGCGGTGTTCTTCCACGGCCCGGTTTGCACACCGGGCCGGCTGCGGCGGCGCAAAGCATGCTTTGCGAAACACCGCCTCGCCCTCACATATAAAACATATGTTCCGGTAGCTGCCACCGCAACGCACGCAGTGCGCTTGCGCGCCTGCTTGGGGCCGCACCCCGCTGCGGCCCGCTCGCTACGATTTCCTCGGTAGCTTCCTGCTCGCGGCGCTAGGCAACGGGGCGCAACACAAATACCTCCGGATCGTCGCCATGCTGAAGCAGCAGCGTGCGCACGCGCGCCTGCCAGCATGCGCGGAACTCCGCCGTTTCCTGCGGCGTGGCGCTGGCGTCGAGGCACTTTTGCATCAGCGCGAAGGTCTGCGGCGCGAAGGGTACGGCCTGCAGCTGCGCCGCGACATCGACCGCGTGCCCGGTATCGATCCGCGCGAAGCGAATCTCTTCGGCGACAGCGGCTGAAAAGTACAGCAGCCGGCGCCGGTCGAAACGCCCGGCCAATCCCTTGAAGCCCGTGTCATGCGTGGCGCCGGTGAGCAGCGCGACGACATTGGCGATGACGCCGGTCACGCCCGACAACTGATCCTGGCGGAAGTCGACGCGAATCCCGCCGCGCTGCGGCAATCCATCCGGGTAGAGGTGTTCCAGGGCCTTCAGCGTCATCCAGTAGGCGGCGGCCACGGTGGGACAGGAGTGGCCGGCCAGCTTGACCGCGTCGAGGTAGCGGTATTCGATGCGGCCATTTTCGGTGGCGCCGAGGAATTCGGCCAGCGGGTCATGGACGACGATGCCGCGCACCTCGTCGAAGAAGGAGGGAAAGCCCACGCCGCGCCTTATTGCTTCTTGACGAAGTCGATCACGATATTGCCGGGTTCGCGCTGCTTGTAAGTGATTGCCACCGCGTCGCCATAACGCTGAACCAGTTGGTCGAGCAGCGGCAGGGGATCGTGGTCGTTCACGAAACGCATGGTCTCGCCTGCGCGCAGCGCGTCGAGCGCACCGAAAATCGCGGCATGGCGAAAGCGCTTGGCAATGCCGCGCGCGTCGAAGGGATAGATGGAGTCGGGAGAGAGATGAACATGCATGGCGTATTACCGGTGGCTGGGGAAAAGCCGACTATGCATCTTCCCGGGAGCCATGAAATTGATGCAAATCATTTGTAAATCAAAAACTTGAAACCATACTTTCAACCTTGGTTTTCGGGCCGGAGCGAGCTTCCGATCGCCGTTCCTCCACGGTCGGCACTGCATTGCCGACCGGCTACGCGGGCGCAGAGCAGTGCTCTGCGAAACCCCCGCTACGCCCAGCGCCGTCCGCAAGGGATACCGTCTCCGGCTTTGCCGTAGACATAACTTTCTCTCAGGCGTTCTTGCCCTTCTGCCAGAGCACATCGCTGCCGCCGCCCGCCTTGTTCAGCCAGCGGCCGAGGACGAACAGGAGATCGGAGAGGCGATTCAGGTATTGCCGTCCGGCGTC
>CAZYTN010000417.1:0-2175 GCA_964650115.1 uncultured Sulfuritalea sp. | reverse complement strand
TCAGGTCATGCCGGCAATCGAAGACCCGCCATTCGGGATGCGCGGCAAGTTCCTCGACCGTCACCAGCAAACTCGATTCCGCCATGCTCATGCGCCGACTTCAGCCAGCCAGCTGCGGGCCTCGGCCTCGTTGTCAAATACGGTCACATCGGCATTGACGAAGAGTTGCGACAACCAGGCGCTCCAGGCCACCCACTGACTGTCGGTGATCACCGCGATGCGCTTGAAGTCGCCGCCGTGCTGCTTGGAAAAACGGATCTCCTCCCAGGCCACATCGAGGGTGAAATCCGCCATGTCGCGCAGATCCACCAGCAAATTGACCGGCCCGGAAAACTTGATCTCGTAGAGAACCAGTTCCTCGAATTCCTTGAAATCGGCCAGGGTGAATTCGCCAAACACGGCGAACTCGACCAGATGGTCCTGATGTTGTGTAGTTATCACGATGTACCTCCCAAACCGGAAATGCCGGAAATGCATTCACCACGGCGAGCACGGCGAAAAAACGCAAAGCTTGCGATGCGGATCCGCGCCGTGTCGCCGTGGTTAAAGCTTGAAGTCCTGCTCGCCAAGTGTAGCGACCCGGATCGTATGTGACCAGTGTCTGTAGCGCAATCACCGGGGGATACCGTCCCCGCGTCCCGCGGCGACAAATCCCACCAGGGGATACCGTCCGCGCCTCTGGCGCGGACATACCCCACCGGGGGGTACCGTCTCTCCCTCCGGTCGAGACATAAAACAAAAGGGCCCGCAAGCGGGCCCTTACAGGCGAAAGACTGATGATTCGTTTACTTCTTGGCCTTCTTGCCGGAAACAGCCAGCTTGAAACCCGCACCGGCGCTGAATTTCGGCACTGTGGTCGCGGGAATCTTGATCGCCGCGCCGGTCTTGGGATTCTTGCCGGTGCGCGCCGCGCGCTTGGCCGACTTGAAGGTGCCGAAACCGACCAGAGTGACGTTGTCTCCTTTAGATACGGCCTTGACTATCGCCGCCATGGCTCCATCGAGCGCCTTGCCGGCAGCCGCCTTGCTGATGTCGGCTCCCTTGGCGGCAATTTCAATCAGTTCTGCTTTATTCATACTAAAAAATCCTCCAAAAATTTGCGGGCATCCCACCCGAAAAAATATTCTAAATCCGATCCTGCGGGCTGGTGCAAGGAATTTATGAAGATCGCGCCTGATGTGTTGCGATAATGCCGCCACCCAGACACACTCGCGACTCGTAGATCACCAGCGACTGGCCCGGCGTCACCGCCCATTGCGGCGCAGCAAAAACAACTTCGCATTCCTCGGCGCAGATGCGCTCGATCTGGCAGGCCGCGTCCGGCTGGCGGTAGCGCGTCTTTGCCGCGTACACCCAGTGTGTGTGCGGCGCATCTGCGGCGATCCACGACAGATCCTTCGCCACCAGGCTTGCCGAGAGCAGGGCGGGATGCTCGTGGCCCTGCACCACCCACAGGATGTTTCTCTCCATGTCCTTGCCGGTAACGAACCAGGGTTCCTCCGGCGCGCCCCTGACGCCGCCTATGCCCAGCCCCTCCCTCTGCCCGAGCGTGTAGTACATCAGGCCCTGATGACTGCCGACGACGCGATCGCTGCCGAGCACGCGTATCTCTCCGGGCTGCTTCGGCAGGTAGCGCGCGAGGAATTCGCGGAAGGGGCGCTCGCCGATGAAACAGATCCCGGTCGAGTCCTTGCGCGCATGATTCGGCAGCCCGGCCTCCGCGGCAATGCGCCGCACATCGCGCTTGTAGAGATGGCCGACGGGAAACAGCGTCTTCGACAACTGCGCCTGATTCAGCCGGTGCAGAAAATAGCTCTGGTCCTTGGTGCCGTCCTCGGCCTTGAGCAACTGCCATTTGCCGAGAAACTCGCGCACCTGGGCATAGTGGCCGGTCGCGATCCGATCGGCGCCAAGCGCCAGCGCATGGTCGAGAAAGGCCTTGAACTTGATCTCGGAATTGCACAGCACATCGGGATTCGGCGTGCGACCGGCCTGGTATTCACGCAGGAAATCGGCAAACACCCGCTCCCGGTATTCGGCGGAGAAATTGACGGCCTCGAAGTCGATGCCGATCACATCCGCGGCCGCCGCGGCGTCGACCAGGTCCTGATTCGCCGAGCAGTATTCGTCGGTATCGTCGCCTTCCCAGTTCTTCATGAACAGGCCGATGACCTC
>CAZYTN010000416.1:0-2191 GCA_964650115.1 uncultured Sulfuritalea sp. | reverse complement strand
TTGCGATGTTGCGCGGACGAAAAACCGTCCGCGCGGATCGCCGATTGCGCACGGACGAGAAGCCGTCCGCACGCAATCGGCGATCTTGTATAACCCCCCACGCCGCGTTTGGTGTTAACCATAACCGTGTTTTTGGTACGGATGGTTTTTATCCGTACCAAAAACACGGTTGGCGCGCGCAGCGCGCAAGTGTGACCCTGATGGTGAAAAGATGTTCAAGAAAATTCTGATTGCCAACCGCGGCGAGATCGCCTGCCGGGTGATCCAGACCGCGCGGCGCCTGGGCGTGAAAACGGTGGCGGTGTATTCCGAGGCCGACGCAAATGCGCGCCATGTCGGCCTCGCCGACGAGGCGTATTGCATCGGTCCGGCCGCGGCCAAAGACAGCTACCTGCGCGGCGACACGATCCTCGAAGCGGCGCGGCGCTCCGGCGCTCAATGCGTCCACCCCGGCTACGGCTTCCTGTCCGAGAACGCGGACTTCGCCGAGGCCTGCGGCAAATCGGGCCTGGTGTTCATCGGGCCGCCGCCCGCCGCGATCCGCGCCATGGGCAGCAAGAGCGCGGCCAAGGACATCATGGGCCGCGCCGGCGTGCCGCTGGTGCCCGGCTATCACGGCGATGCGCAGGATTTGGCCTTGCTGCAGAAGGAGGCGGACAAGATCGGCTATCCGGTGCTGATCAAAGCCAGCGCCGGCGGCGGCGGCAAGGGCATGCGCATCGTGGACAAAGCCGCGGATTTCGCCGGCGCGCTCGCCTCCTGCCAGCGCGAATCCAAAGCGAGCTTCGGCGACCAGCGCGTGCTGCTGGAAAAATACCTGACGCGCCCGCGCCACATCGAGATCCAGGTGTTCGCCGACACCCAGGGCAATGCGCTCTATCTGTTCGAGCGCGACTGCTCGGTGCAGCGGCGCCACCAGAAAGTGCTCGAGGAAGCGCCGGCGCCGGGCATGAGCCAGGCGCGGCGCCACAGCATGGGCGAAGCCGCGGTGGCGGCGGCCAAGGCGATCGGCTACGTCGGCGCCGGCACGGTGGAGTTCATCGCCGAGCCGGGCGACGGGAACAGCGCGGGCACGTTCTATTTCATGGAAATGAACACGCGGCTGCAGGTCGAGCACCCGGTGACCGAAATGATCACCGGGCTGGATCTGGTCGAATGGCAGCTGCGCGTGGCCTGCGGCGAACCGCTGCCACTCGCGCAGGACGAGCTCGCCATCACCGGCCATGCGCTGGAAGCGCGCATCTACGCCGAGGATCCGGCGAAGAACTTCCTGCCTTCGACCGGGCGCATCACGCACCTGGCGACGCCGGCCGAATCGCGCCATGTGCGCATCGACACCGGCGTGCGCGCGGGCGACGCGATCACGCCGTATTACGATCCGATGATCGCCAAGCTGATCGTCTGGGATACGGACCGGCAGTCGGCGCTCGCGCGCATGCGCAGCGCACTGGAACAATTCCAGGTCGTTGGTGTCACCACCAACACCGAATTCCTCGCGCGGCTCATCGCCTGCGAGGCGTTCGCGGCGGCGGATCTGGACACCGGCCTGATCGAGCGCAACCGCGCCCTGCTCATGCCGTCGCCGCCGGTCGCGGGCGACGAAGTGCTTGCGCTCGCCGCGCTGGCGGAGCTGCTCGCGATCGAGCGCCGCGCAAGGGAGCGCGCCGCCGGCTCGGGCGACCCCTGCTCGCCCTGGGGCGCGTGCGACGGCTGGCGCCTCAATCAGGACAACCATCACATTCTGGTGTTCCGGCAGGGCGAGCGCGAACAGGCGGTCACGGCGCATTACCGCCCCGGCCGCTTTGAACTCGAGCTTCCCGGCGGACGGCACACACTCACCGGCGCCTGGCAGGCCGATGGCAGCCTGACCGCCTGGCTCGAAGACGCCGTGTTGCAGGCAAACGTGGTGCAGTCGGGACCGGCGCTGGACGTGTTCTTCCGCGGCAACCGCTACCGGCTGGAGCTGCGCGATCCGGCCCTGCACGAGATCGAGACCGACGCGCACGGCGGCAACCTCGCCGCGCCGATGCCGGGCAAGATCATCGCCGTGCTGACCACGGCCGGGGCCAAGGTCGCGAAAGGCACGCCGCTGGTCATCCTGGAAGCGATGAAAATGGAGCACACCATCATTGCGCCGGGGCGGGGCACGGTAACGGAAATCCACTACAAGGTCAGCGAGCAGGTCGCCGAA
>CAZYTN010000415.1:0-2195 GCA_964650115.1 uncultured Sulfuritalea sp. | reverse complement strand
CCACCGGCGGCGATGCGGAAGCTCAGGCAGGCGGGCGCCTGCAGCAGCTTGAAGAGCGGGTCGCCATGCTTGAAGCCGAAGTTTCCGCGCTGAAAAAACGGGTCGACGATCCGACCGCTTCCTGAACCGTCGGCAGCAAGACGGCAAAAATCCTCAGGCCGTCATTTTCTCGCGGCGCCTGGACTTTCCCCCGACCGCTTCGGAATCCTCGGTCAGTTCATCGTCGGCATCGCTGAAGCGGACGATATGCACTCCGGCCGGCAGGTCGGACTTGCGGCGGGAAAGTTCCCGCAACCAGTCGTTTCCGGGGGGTGCGAGAACATCCATCAGACTCATGGCGCGCTGGGTCATTTGCGGCTCCTGTGTTTCCTGGATCAATTGCGAGGCCGGAATTTCCGTGTCCGGTGTCACGTCCGCCCGATCCACTGGAGACATAAAGGCGAAGGCGCCACCGAAGCAGCGCCTTCGGGCGACTGGAGGGGGAGGCCAGCCGCCGGGAAATTGTGCGTCAGCGCCCGAGGTAACGGCGCGAATCGGCGAGGAATTTGAGGATTACCGTGGGCTGCATGTTTGGCTCCATTGCTGCGTCTACAATTGAATGGAACTATAGATGGGGCCCGGGCCCATTGGTTCAATGGGTTCAATGGCGAATTGCAACAACTTGTTTCACGGCGGGCAAGCGCCGCAGCTCAGGTATCGCTGACGCGGCGGCGCTGGGCCTTCACTTTTCCGTGCAGGACCTTGCTGTCCACGCGACGCTTTTGCGAACCGCGGGTCGGCTTGGTGGCGCGGCGCTGGCGGGGAATGAAGGCGGCCTGGGCGATCAGCTCGCGCAAGCGCTCCATGGCGGCGAAACTGTTGCGTTCCAGGCTGCGAAATTGCTGCGCCTTGATCACCACCACGCCCTCGGCCGTGATGCGCTGATCCTTCAATTCCAGCAGACGCGCCTTGAGTTCCTCGGGCAGCGAGGACGCCCGGATGTCGAAACGCAAATGGACCGCGTTCGAGACCTTGTTGACGTTCTGGCCACCCGCGCCTTGGGCACGAATGGCGCTGAGTTCGACTTCATCCTCGCGCAACGGGGATGCGGCGGCGGCGGTCATGGCGGCGAGGCGTGAAAAGTCGGCGCTGGCGATACGGCGCTCAGCCGACCTGGTCCTGCAACAAGTGCACCTTGACCCGCTTGCCCTTGAGCGTGCCGGCCGCGAGCTTGCGCTGCGCCTCACGGGCGATGTTGCGCTCGACGGCGACATAGCTGGTGGAGTCGGTGACGTTGATCTTGCCAACTTGTTCCTTGCGAAAGCCGGCTTCCCCGGTCAGCGCGCCGAGAATGTCGCCGGGGCGGATTTTTTCCTTGCGCCCGCCGAGGATCTGCAAAGTGGCCATGGGCGGCAGCAGGGGTGGCTGGCGCTGGCCGGGCGATGCCTGTAACTCGCTCAGCAAGTGCCATTCGATTTCATGGCCGAGGGCCTTCTCGATGTTGTCGACGCGCGCCATCTGCCCGCCGCTGACCAGGCTGAACGCCCAGCCTGCCTGGTCGACGCGCCCGGTGCGGCCGATGCGATGGACATGCACCTCGCTGTCCGGCGTGACATCGACATTGATCACCGCTTCCAGCTGGTCGATGTCGAGGCCGCGCGCGGCGACGTCGGTGGCCACCAGCACCGAGCAGCTGCGATTGCCGAACTGCACCAGCACCTGGTCGCGCTCGCGCTGTTCCAGTTCGCCGTGCAAGGCCAGGGCGACAAAACCTTCGGCGCGCAACAGCTGCAGCAGGTCGCGGCACTGCTGGCGCGTATTGCAGAATGCCAGGGTGCTGACCGGCCGGTAGTGCTTGAGCAGGAGCCCGACCGCAGCCAGCTTCTGGTCGGCATCGACTTCGTAAAAGCGCTGGCGGATCTTGCCGGCCTCGTGCTGTTCGGGCAGGGTGATGCGCTGCGGCTGGCGCAGGAATGCCCGGCTCAGGTTCGCGATGCCTTCGGGATAGGTGGCGGAGAACAGCAGGGTCTGGCGCGCCTTGGGGCAGGCCCTGGCGACAAAGGCGATGTCGTCGTAAAAGCCCATGTCGAGCATGCGATCGGCTTCGTCCAGCACCAGGGTGTCGAGCGCCGCCAGGTCGAGGGTCTCGCGCTGCAGGTGGTCCATGATGCGCCCCGGCGTGCCGACCACGACGTGGGCGCCGTGCTCCAGGCTGG
>CAZYTN010000414.1:0-2198 GCA_964650115.1 uncultured Sulfuritalea sp. | reverse complement strand
TTCGAAAACCTCGGCGACGCGGTCCTGCGCCTTGAGGTTGCCGTCGCGGCTCACGGCGCGCGAGAACTCGTTTTCCACCTCGGCGCGGCCTTCGTTCACCTGGCGCACCAGCATCAGGATGGCCTGCATCACGTCCAGCGGCTCAAAGCCGGCGATGACCACGGGTTTCCTGTATTCCTCGGCAAAGAATTCATAGGGCCGGCTGCCGATCACCGTCGACACGTGCGCCGGACCGATGAAGCCGTCGAGCGGCACAGTGCCCCACTGGCGCACCTCGGGCGATTCGAGGATGTTGCTGATCGCGGCAGGCGTCAGCACGTGGCAGCAGAGCACGCTGAAATTCGAAAGATTCTCGGCGTCGGCCTGCTGGATCGCCACGGCCGTCGGCGGCGTGGTGGTCTCGAAGCCGATGGCGAAGAACACCACCTCGCGCTGCGGATTGTCACGCGCGATCTGCAACGCATCGATGGTCGAATACACCATGCGGATGTCGCCGCCGCGCGCTTTCGCCTTCATCAGCGAGAGCCCGTCCGAGGCCGGCACGCGCAAGGTATCGCCGTAGGTACACAGGATCACGCCCTGCTTGAGCGCCAGATCGATCGCCAGATCGACGCGGCCGATGGGCAGCACGCAGACCGGGCAACCCGGACCATGGACCATGCGCACCGTCGCTGGCAGCAAGTCGCTCAAACCGTAGCGCGAAATGGCGTGGGTATGGCCGCCGCAGAATTCCATGAAGCTGTAGTTGCGCCCCGGTTCGACCGTGGCGGCGATGCTGGCTGCGAGATTCTTCGCCAGTTCGCCATCGCGGAATTCGTCGATGTATTTCACGAAGCGGCAAGCCCTGTCTCGTTCAGTTCTGCAAACAGGGCCAGCGTCCTTTCAGCTTCTTCGGGATCGAGTTTGCTCAAGGCATAGCCGACGTGCAGGATCACATAGTCTCCGACCTTGACGTCGGCCAGCAGGGCCAGCGAGATTTCCTTTTTCACGCCGCCGAGGTCCACGATCGCCGTGTCGCCGGCGCCGACTTCCATTACTTTCACCGGAATAGCGAGGCACATGTCAGTTTTCCAGTGCGTGTAACGCGACCCAGGCCTGGCCCAATGCCAGGCCGGCATCGCCGGGAACCAGTTTGATCGGGGCGAGCACGCGCAGGCCGCGCGCCTCGAGTTCGCGGCGCAGCCCGGCCGCCAGCAGGCGGTTGAAAAAGCAACCGCCGCCCAGCGCCACCGTCTCGATGCCGCTCTCAAGACAGGCGCGTGCAGTCCATTCCGCCAGCGCCGCCACCAGTGTGGCGTGGAACAGCGCGGCGCCCTGCTCCGCATCGTGCTCGTCGGCGAGGCTCACCAACAGCGGGCGCAAGTCCAGCACGCCGCCGTCGATGCGCCAGCCGCCGGCCAAGGCCCGCGGCCAGCCGGCCGATTCGATGCGGCGCGTCGCCGCCTGTTCCAGCTTGATCGCGGCTTCGGCATCCATTTCCATTTTGAGGCAGAGGCCGAGCAGGCCCGAAGCCGCGTCGAACAACCGCCCGGCACTGGAAGTGCGCGGACAGTTCACGCCCTTCTCCAGCATCGCCAGCACCGTGGCGGCGGCAGGTTCGGCGGCATGGCGCGAAAGAATCTCGCCGCCGCGGCCGAGGTCGTGCAGCACGGCCGCGGCCATGCGCCAGGGCTCGCGCGCGGCGCGATCGCCACCGGGCAGGGCCAGCGGCGTCAGATGGCCGAGGCGCTCGAAACGCGCGCCATCGACGCGCAACAGTTCGCCGCCCCAGGGCGTGTTGTCGGTGCCCAGCCCGACGCCGTCGAGCGCCAGGCCGATCACCGCACGGAGTTCGCCATGCTCGGCGCAGACACCGGCAATGTGGGCATGGTGATGCTGAACCGGCACAGCGCGGGCGCCCAGACGCGCCGCAATTTCGGCCGCATGGCGCGAGGAATGGAAATTCGGGTGCAGATCGTGGGCAATCGCCGCCGGCTGCCCCAGCCACTCCAGCATGGCGGCGGTCTCCGCCTCGTGGCCGATGCAGGCCTCGGGTGTGTTGAGGTCACCAACCACGCGCGACATCCTCGCCTCGCCGGCCCTGACGCCGCACACGGCGTTCTTGAACCAGGCCCCGGCCGCCAGCACCGGCGGCGCGGAGGCAAAGGGCGCCGGCAGGGAAATCGCGACAGCGCTCATCGAACCCCGGCGGCTTCCGT
>CAZYTN010000413.1:0-2198 GCA_964650115.1 uncultured Sulfuritalea sp. | reverse complement strand
CCCAGCGCGGCGCCCAGCGCCAGGGCGCCAACGTCGCCCATGAACACTTCCGCCGGATAGGCGTTGAACCAGAGGAAGCCCAGCCCCGCGCCGGCCAGCGCGCCGCAGAACACGGTCAGTTCGCCGGCGCCAGGGATATAGGGCAGCAGCAGGTACTTGGAGAACACCGAGTTGCCGGCGACGTAGGTGAAGATGCCCAGCGCGGCGCCCACCAGCACCGTCGGCATGATGGCCAGGCCGTCGAGGCCGTCGGTCAGATTCACCGCGTTGCTGCTGCCGACGATCACCAGGTAGGTCAGCAAAATGAAGCCGAACATGCCTAGCGGGTAAGTCACGCTCTTGAAGAAGGGCACGATCAAGGCGGTCTGCTGCGGCAGTTCCAGGGCAAAGCCGCTCGTTACCCAGTCGAAGAACAGTTGCACCACCTTTTCGTTGTTGGGCGCCGAAATCGAAAATGCCAGATAGATCGCCGCCACCAGCCCCACCACCGATTGCCAGAAGAACTTTGTCCTGGCTGACAGTCCGTCAGGGTTGCGATACACCACCTTGCGCCAATCGTCGACCCAGCCCACCGTGCCGAAGCCGAAGGTAACGATGAGCACGATCCAGATGAAGCGATTCGACAGATCGGCCCACAGCAGCGTGGACACGCCAAGCGAAATCAGGATCAGCGCCCCGCCCATGGTCGGCGTGCCGGCCTTGATCAAGTGCGTCTGCGGCCCGTCGCTGCGTACCGATTGGCCGATTTTCTTGGCCGCCAGCCAGCGGATCACCGCGGGGCCGAAGACGAAGGAGATGGCCAGCGCCGTCATGGTCGCCAGCACCGCACGCAAGGTGATATAGCCGAAGACGTTGAAGGCGCGGAAGTCCTTTGCGAGCCACTGGGCGAGTTCAAGCAGCATTCGGACTTCCTTCCTCTATGATCGCCTCGACGACGCGCTCCATGCGCATGAAACGGGAACCCTTGACCAGCACCGTGGCCTGCGGCTCAAGCTCGGCCAGCAGGGCCTTGACCAGATCTTCAACGCGCTGAAAATGCCGGCCGCCTTCGCCGAAATTCGCCGCGGCGGCGGCCGACAATTCACCCAGACACAACAGGCGGTCGATGCCGTGGCTCTTGGCGTAGCCGCCGATCTCGTCGTGAAACTGCCCGGCCGCGGCGCCGGCCTCGCCCATGTCGCCCATGACCAGGATGCGCTTGCCGGGTACCGCGGCCAGCACATCGACGGCAGCGCGCAGCGAATCCGGGTTGGCGTTGTAACTGTCGTCCACCACCACGGCGCCCTCGCGACCTCTGCGCCGCTGCAAGCGTCCCTTGATCCCGGAAAATTGCTCCAGCCCCTGTTTGACCGCCGCGACCGAGGCGCCGGCCGCCAGGGTCGCGGCGGCGGCGGCGCAGGCATTGCGGGCATTGTGGCTGCCCGGCACGGCGAGCATCGCCAGGATGTCGCCCTGCGCGGTAGTCAGGCGCAACTCGCCGCCCAGACCATGGCTGGCGAAGCGGCCGTGCACATCTGCGGCTTGGTCGAGGCCGAACGTCAGCTGCCGATGATCGCGCGACAATTCGCGCCAGATGTCCGCCTGCGCATCGTCGGCATTGAACACGGCAACGCCGTCATCGGATAGGCCGGCGAAGATTTCGCCCTTGGCCAGCGCCACGTTCTGCAGCGAACCCATGCCTTCCAGATGCGCGCGCTGGGCGTTGTTGACCAGTGCCACGGTGGGCGCCGCGAGACGCGTCAGATAGTCGATCTCGCCGGCATGGTTCATTCCCATTTCGATCACCGCGGCACGGTGCGAGTCGCGCAGCTTGAGCAGGGTCAGCGGCAGGCCGATGTCGTTGTTGAGGTTGCCGGCGGTCGCCAGAACGGAATCGCCACCGGCAAACTGCGCACGCAGAATCGCCGCGCACATTTCCTTCACCGTGGTCTTGCCGTTGCTGCCGGTAACGCCGATCAGCGGAATCGCGAAACGCCCGCGCCAGGCCGCAGCGAGTTGGCCCAGCGCGAGGCGCGTATCGTTTACGGCTATCAGCGGCAGTCCCGGATTGGCGTCGGCCCAGGCGCGCTCGACCATGGCGCCGACGGCGCCTTTGGCCAGCACCTCGCGCACGAAATCATGGCCGTCGAAACGATCGCCCTTGAGCGCGACGAACAGCATGCCCGGGGTCACCGACCGCGAATCGGTGCCAACCTCGC
>CAZYTN010000412.1:0-2203 GCA_964650115.1 uncultured Sulfuritalea sp. | reverse complement strand
CATAGACCAGCGCCAGCACCGGCATCTGGAACCAGTCGATGGCGATGTTGGTCGGCACCACCAGCATGTCGGCCTCGCCGCCCTGGCTCACCACCGGCTTGACCAGGGCGAGCACCACGAACATCAGGGTGAAGGCGATGGCGAACGGGCGCGGCGGGTTGACGTGGGCGCGCGGCACGCGCTGCACATGGACCCAGGCGATGACGCCGGCAATCAGCGGCGCGCCGAGGTGGATGAAGGCGAGCAGGGTGAACAGCCGGCTGGTGACGTTGTCCTGGTAGATGAAATTGCGGATCAGGGTGCCGTTGAACATCGGCAGCACGTCGAACCACTCGGCGGTGGCGACGACGACGAACTGCGCCAGCTTGTCCCAGACCAGCATGAAGCCGTTGAGGCCCGAGATATACACCAGCCAGATCAGCGCGACGCCGGTGGCCCAGGAGAACCACCTGAAGCCGCGGTAGCGGTCGTAGGCGAAGTGCCGCAGCATGTGCAGCAGCATGGTCAGGATCATGCCGTCGGTGGCATAGCGATGAATGCTGCGCATGATGCCGCCGGCCCACCACTGCTTGTGGGTGATGCTCTCCACCGATTCGTAGGCATCATGTACGGCGGTATCGGCAAAGATGTAGAGGTAGATGCCGGTGCCGATCAGCAGCCAGAACTGCCAGAAGCTGATGGTGCCGAGATGGTAGAAGGGATTCAGCTTCTCGCCGAAAGCGACGTTGAACAGGTTCTCCGCGCGCATGAAAAACCAGCGCACGATTTTTTGCAGGAGGGTCAGCATGGTCGTTATCCGCGCAGAAAGTTGGAGCGTGTCGTGATGGGGTTCATTTCGCGTCGGCCGACTGGAAGAACAGTCCGCCCTTGTCCGGATTGAAGTCGACCACCAGGATCTGCGCCGGCTTCAGAGTGACTTGCGCCTGCTTGACGAAATTGAAGTCGGAATTTGCCACCAGGTTGTCGTTCATTTTCACCGCGAGCTGGTAGGTGCCGGCCTTGACCTCGAAGCGCTTGTAGACGGTGGAGACGCCGTCCTTCGACAGTCCGGTCGGATGCATCACGGTGTCGAACAGCGGCTTGCCGTCGAGTTCGAGTACCAGCTTGATGTCGGAACGTCCGCGCGGGCAATCCAGCGGCGCGCGCATGTTGGGCGGCAGCTTGGCCAGCTCCTCGGGCGTGCGCTTGCGGCATTCGCGGCCGCCGAGGTGGCTCATCGAGAGCTTGATCAGCGCGACGTCGTCGGCGATCTGCCTGTAGGTCGGCGCGGTCGAGAAATAGCCGATGAAGGCGGCGAAGGCGCCGTAGAGGACGATCTGGCCGACGATGGCGGCAGGTTTAGCCATGATGGATTTTTCTCCTGGAGTAGGCGGGAGGCCGGGTGCTTTGCGCCCATTGTGTTTCGAGTTGGGTTCTGAATTCGCTGACAGCGGCGGCGAGCTGTATGCCCTCGCTGCGCGATGCGGCCACCAGATGCACGCGGTTCACCGGTACCAGCTGGCGCAAGTGGGGTTCGCGCCGGCGCGCCAGGCGTTCCCGCGTCCATTCCATGCCGAGGCGGAAATCGCAGCCGCCATCGCGGCAGCCGGTGACGACGATCCCGTCGGCGCCGCTGCGCAGGGCGTATTCCATGAAGGAAGGCGGCAGCATGCCGGTGCAGATCAGGCTCAGCGTCGCGGTGTCGGCGGCTGCCAGCGCACCGACATCGGCGCCCTTGTCGCAGCCGAAGACAACCAGCTTGGTCCGCCCTTCGAGTTGCGCCAGTTTGGTCTCCAGCTGTCGGCGCAGGACATCGACCGGCTGCTGCGGCATGTCGATGCCGGTGACCAGTTTTTCCTGGCTGCGGAAGGGCGTCGAGGAAGGGCAGGCGCCGGCACAGATGCCGCAAGCCGCGCAGTAGTCGGCATCGACGATGGCGATCCTGTGGTTCGGCTTGTCCGGATGAGGCGCCATGGTTATCGCCTCGTACGGGCAGTCGACGTGGCAGCGGCTGCAGCCATTGCAGTTGGCGGCATCGACCACGGCGATCGGCTGCGCCCGCGGGTGCGGCAGGAAAGGCAGGACGAAGAGCAGGATCGTGGCGCCGAAGATCAGCGTCCACACCGCCGCCGGCGAGGTGATGTCGGTCAGCGGATGCAGGAACAGGAGGAACCAGTCGAGGCGGATTTCGGCCGGTATCAGGGCCAGGTTGGCGGGCGCGTCG
>CAZYTN010000411.1:0-2215 GCA_964650115.1 uncultured Sulfuritalea sp. | reverse complement strand
ACAGGCGCACCAGATCCGGCGTCACACCGGAGGCGCGCTGGTCGGTCTCGCTCAACTGGCGGTGCGTGGTCGATGCCGGATGGATCACCAGGGTCTTGGCGTCGCCGATGTTGGCCAGGTGCGAGCAGAACTGCAGGGCGTCGATGAAACGCTCGCCGGCCGGCTGCCCGCCTTTGACACCGAAGCAGAGCAGCGCGCCCGCACCCGGATGGCCTTTGGCCCCGAGGTAACGCTGCGCCAGAGCGTGACCCGGACTGGCGGGAAGTCCCGGGTAATTGACCCAGGCCACGCGCGGATGAGTCTCCAGATGCTGCGCCACGGCCAGGGCATTTTCGCAATGGCGCTGCATGCGCAGCGGCAGCGTCTCGATGCCCTGCATCAACTGCCAGGCCGAGAAAGGCGACAGCGCCGGACCGAAGGTGCGCAGGGTTTCCATGCGCGCCTTCATGGTGAAGCCGAAATCGCCGAAGGTCTCGAAGAACTTGACACCGTGATAGCCCGCCGACGCTTCGGTCATGCCTGGAAACTTGCCGTTGCCCCAGTCGAATTTGCCCGACTCGATGACCACGCCGCCCAGCGTGGTGCCGTGGCCGCCGAGGAACTTGGTCGCCGAGTGCACCACGATGTCGGCGCCGTGCTCGAACGGACGACAAAGGTAGGGCGAAGGCACGGTGTTGTCGATGATCAGCGGCACTCGGTGGCTGTGGGCCACCTCTGCCACGGCGGCGATGTCGAGCACGTTGAGGCGCGGATTGGCCACGGTCTCGGCGAAGATGCAGCGCGTGTTGTCCGACAGCGCGGCGCGGAAATTCTGCGGATCGTCGGAATCGACGAAGACGGTCTCGATGCCGAGCTTGCGCAGGCTGACGTCGAGCTGCGAAAAGCTGCCGCCGTAGAGCGAACGCGCTGCGACGATGCGGTCGCCGGCCTGGCACAGGGTCAGCAGCGCGACGATCTGCGCCGCGAGGCCGGTGGCGGCGGCGACCGCGGCGCGCCCTCCTTCCAGCGCGGCCATGCGTTCCTCGAAGGCGGCGACCGTGGGGTTGCCAATGCGCGAATAGACATTGCCGAAAGTCTGCAGGTTGAACAGGCTGGCCGCGTGTTCCGCCGAATCGAAAACGAAGGACGTGGTCTGGTGGATCGGCAGGGCGCGCGCGCCGGTCGCCGCGTCCGGCTGGGCGCCGGCATGCAGGCAGAGCGTTTCGATACCGTACTGGTGATCCGTCATGGCAAATGCGTCGATAATAGCGATACAAACCGCCTTGATGATACGCGATCAACCCCGCTTTTGACCCATGTTCCTGCTGAAGAAGATCCTCGCTGCGCTGATCCTGCCGCCCGCCGGACCGGTGCTGCTGGCGTTGTTCGGGCTGTGGCTGTCGCGTTCCGGCAAAAGTCGGCGCTGGCAACACGGCGGCGCAGCGCTGGCGGCGCTCTGCCTGCTCGGTCTGCTGATCCTCTCGCTGCCCTTGGTCGGCAATGCGCTGATGGCGCCGCTGGAAAACCACCCGCCCATCACCCCGCCGCAATTGCAGCGCGTCCAGGCCATTGTCATTCTCGGCGCCGGATCCTATTATGCCGCTCCGGAATACGGCGGCGACACGGTGAGCCATTACACGCTGGAGCGCCTGCGTTACGGCGCGCGCCTGGCGCGCGAATCCCGCCTTCCCTTGCTGGTGACGGGTGGCGCGCCCTTCGGCGGCCGGGCCGAGGCCGAGTCCATGCGCGAGGCGCTTGAGGTTGATTTCGGCATCAAGGTGCGCTGGGTCGAGACCGCCTCGCGCGACACGGCGGAAAATGCCGGCCTCTCGGCACCGATGCTGAAGGCGGCGGGCGTCACCCGCATTGCGCTGGTCAGCCACGGCTGGCATCTGCCGCGCGCAATTCCCTTGTTTGAAAAGCAGGGGCTGGAAGTGATGCCGGCGCCGACGGCCTTCAGCACCGGCTCGTCGTCGCTGATCGGAAACCTCCTTCCCGGCGGAATGAATCGCAGCCGCCAGGCGCTGAACGAATACTTCGGCCAACTCTATAACCGTCTCAAGGAAACACAATGACCATCCCCCCTTCCCCCTGCCCGTGGCGTGGGGTGACCATTGTTCGCGGGCTTTGCCCGCTTCATATTTTGGCTGCTCCTCCTTGGGGCGGCCCTGCGGAGAAGCCATGAACGACGAACTCCTGATCGGCCTCGTCTCGATCTCCGACCGCGCTTCCAGCG
>CAZYTN010000410.1:0-2219 GCA_964650115.1 uncultured Sulfuritalea sp. | reverse complement strand
AAACGGGTCGCACCCTCACGTCACCAGGCCGATAACCCTTCCGGCAGCTTCATGCGTGCCGCTTGTACCGATTGGCACGACGTGCGCAGATTCCATGTCGGCACGGGCCACATAGAGCCCACTTACGATGCCGGATATACGACTGCATGCGCTTCCTACCAGCCAAACCTATCGGTCAGTCTTGACTTTGGGGGGAGTCCATATACGTAAAGTTAGAGCTATTCCCGAATTTCGTCCACATACTTTAGATATTCGCCATCTGTCTGATTGACGATCTCCCAAGCTTTTTTATAGGATCCACCGGGCAGTTGTCCATCAATATCGATTACTTCCTTAAGCTCCGATGTAAGTCCCAGTTCCAAAGAAACCGCCTTTTCGAGCGCAAAGAGATGTAGATGTTTTTTTACGCGTTTGCTCTCGTTTTGATGTTCGGACAAAAGACGGGAGTGAATTGGCATATGGTCATTCAGAAATTTGTGAAGAATCTCATGGAAAAGCACATTAACTTTATAACGAAGTGGCACGGGAGTAGGTATAAAGCTTGCGAGGGCATACCGCATGTCGGCGCGCGTCAAGGTAGTTGTCGCCTCAGTCATGCAGCCAACGGTTGAATATCGTTACCAGCCAAATGCGTCTTTATGATGGAGTCACGTTCTGGATTGAGCGTCACGGCGCCGATGGGGGCCCAATTTCGAGTGTCGCCAGACCAGCGTGCCGGGTTGAGTTCGCGCGCCCTGAGGTACAAGTCATGTCGTGCCGCCAGAATCGCATGATCGTCCCCTGCGTGGCGCTGAGCGGGGCTGACGTAGCGAATGCCGCTGTGACGGTGATCGAAGTTGTACCAGCGCACGAAACCAGCCGCCCAGGTACGGGCTTGATCGAGGTCAGCAAAGCCCTTGACGGGGAACTCCGGCCGGTACTTGGCCGTACGAAACAGCGACTCGGCATAGGCGTTGTCATCACTGACGCGAGGCCGGGAGTACGAGGGCTTGATGCCCAGCCAGTTGAGCATCGCCAGTACCGTCGTGGCCTTGAGCGTGGAGCCGTTGTCGCCGTGCAGGACTGGTTTGGTGCCCATCGCCGCAATGCCCTCGGCCAGCGCGGTGCGGCGCACCAGGTGCGCGGCATGATCGGCGTGGTCGCTGTCATGCACCTCCCAGCCCACGATCTTGCGGCTGTACAGGTCCAGGATCAGATACAAGAAGAACCATCGCCCCATCATCTGTGCCGGCAGGTAGGTCATATCCCAGCACCAGACCTGGCGCGGTGCGGTGGCGATATGTGTGGTCGGCGGCCGGACGGCCTTGGGTGTCTTGGACCGTCCGCGGTGGGCGGTTTGCCCGTGCGCCTTCAGCACACGGCTGAAGGTGGATTCGCTGGCCAGATAGACGCCCTCGTCGGCGAGCATGGGCACCATGCGCGCGGGTGGCACCGCAGCAAAGCGCGGCTCATTGGCCACGGCCAGCAGGTGCGCACGCTCGGCCTCGCTCAGGGCATGGGGCGGTGGCGGGCGCACGACCTGCGGTCGGCGATCAGCGCTGACGAGGCCATCGGCGGCCTGCCAGCGCTGGAGGGTGCGCAGGTCGATGCCCACAATCTCGCAGGCCGGCTTGAGCCGGGCGCCGGCGGTATGCGCCACATCAATGTTTCGGGCCAACGCCTGGCGATCTTCGAGGCCGATCATTCGTCCTCTCCCTTGTTGAAGATCGCCGCGACTTTTTTTGACAGTACGAGCAGTGCGGCTGTCTCGGCCAAGGCCCGATCTTTGCGCAGCAGCTCGCGTTCGAGTTCCTTGATGCGCTTCTTGTCTTGCCGCGTGGCTTGCGGGCTGGCGCGAGCTTCCTCGGGCTCCGCCAGCGCCGTGGTGGCGCTTGATCGCCATTTGTCCAATTCGGCTGGGTATACGCCGTGCTCGCGGCACCACGCGCTCTTGCCGGCTTCGTCCATCGCCGCCGCAGTGATTACCGCTTCGAGTCGGGCGCCCGCAGTCCAGGCCCGCCCTCGGGCGGGCCTGGACTGCGCGTCCTCACGCCATCGTTCCAATGTTTGCACCGACACTCCGATTTCTTTCGCCACCGCGCCAACATTCGCGCTCTCCGGCGGCAGTAACCGCGCCACCACTCTGTTCCTGAATGCTTCTCCGTACCGTGCCATCTTTCGTCCTTATCGCCCCCAAGTTCAAGATCATATCGGGGCGACAACTATTCTGACGCAGGGGG
>CAZYTN010000409.1:0-2223 GCA_964650115.1 uncultured Sulfuritalea sp. | reverse complement strand
TCGGTGCTCGGCTATCGCGGGCCCGTTTATGCCACGCCGGCGACGATCGACCTGCTGCATGTGCTGCTGCGCGACAGCGCGCACATCCAGGAAAAGGAATCGGAGTGGGCCTTGCGCCACCAGCGGCGGCGCGGCCGCGACAGCCGGTTGGGCGCGCAGCCGCCGCTCTACACCGTGGTGCAGGCCGAGGCCTCGCTCAAGCTGCTGCGTCCGGCGCCCTATGGCGAGCCGATCCGCCCGGCCGAGGCGGTAAGCGTGCGCTTCCACGACGCCGGCCACATCCTCGGCTCGTCGTGGCTGGAGGTGACGGCCGGCGGCGAGGGCCGCCCGCGCCGCATGGTGTTTTCCGGCGACCTCGGCATGTCCGGCCGGCCGGTGCTGCGCGACCCGGAACCGGTGGTGGCCGAAGCCGACGTGCTGCTGATCGAATCGACCTACGGCGACCGCCTGCACCGGCCGCTGGCCGAAACCGAGGACGAAATCGTCGCCGCCTTCGAGCGCACGCGCCACACCCACGGCAACCTGATCATGCCCGCCTTCGCCGTCGGCCGCACCCAGGAAATCATCTACATCCTGGCCGACCTGGTGCGCCGCCAGCGCCTCGCGCCGCAGAAGGTCTATGTCGATTCGCCGATGGCCACCGCCGCCACGCACATCACCTGGGAGCATCCCGACCTGATCGACGGCGAGACCCGCGAGCTGATCGCCTGGATGCGGCGGAACCCGAAGCAGATGCAGGTGGAATTCGTCGCCGATGTCGAGGGCTCTCGCGCGCTGAACGAAGTGCGCAGCGGGGCGGTCATCATCTCGGCCAGCGGCATGTGCGAAGCCGGCCGCATCAAGTACCACCTGCGCGAGAACCTGCCGCGCAGCGAATGCAGCATCCTCATCACCGGCTTCCAGGCGGCCGGCACGCTGGGCCGTCGCCTGGTCGACGGCGCGCGCCTGGTCAATATCTTCGGCCAACCGGTTCCGGTCCGGGCTGCGATCCATACGGTGGGCGGCCTGTCGGCTCATGCCGACCAGGCGGGGCTGCTCGACTGGCTGCGCGGCTTCCACACGCCGCCGAAGCATGCGTTTGTCGTGCATGGCGAAGCAGCGGCTTCGGCGGCGTTTGCCCAGGCGATACACGACCAACTGGGCTGGCCCATGCCGCACCTGCCTCATATGGGCGAGAGAATCACCCTGTAGGTGCGATGACACATGCGACAAGGGCGGCTGCCAACGTCAGGGATGTTCCCTACCGGTCGCTGATCAGGTTTGACTGCGGGAAAACTGTATAGCCGTTGAAGCAGCCTGCGGTTCGGGTCTCTTGCCGATTATCCCCTATTAGGGTAATATCTGCTCATGGAAAAGCGCTCTCCCCATTACCTGCTTTCCGAGATTCTGGCGCAGATGACGACGGTCGAGACCATGAATCTGACCCTGTCGGCTCAAGACGGCATCCGGGTCGCGGGAATGGTTAAAGCGGAGGCGCTGGAGGTGGTGCGGGGTCTTTCCCGTTCCGGCTTCTACAAGAGCATGACCACGCACAAGGATCATCGTGTCTGGCAGGACGTGTATCACGCAGCGTGGCGCGGCAAGAGCCTCTACGTGAAATTCCAGCAAGCCGGAGAATACTTCGTGGTGTCCTTCAAGGAGTTGTGACATGGCATCGAAATGGAACGGCAAGAAGTGCCCCCTGTGTTTCGAGGGAACACTGCGCGACGGCAAGCGCAAGCAGCAGCTTGAGTATCGCGGGCGCGTCTATCAATACACGGCGAAGGGCGCCTTCTGCAACCATTGCAGCGACGGATTCCCGGAGCACGACGCGCGGGAAGAAGCATCATGGGCGACGTTCCGTGACCGCGTGGACGCCGAAGAAGTGGCTGAGCTGGCGCGTATCCGCAAGAAGCTGGGTCTGACCCAGCAGGAAGCCGCCAGGCTGGCCGGCGGCGGCAAGAACGCGTTTTCGCGCTACGAGCGCGGCCAGGCGAAACCGGTGGCGGCGGTGATCAATCTGTTCCGCTTGCTGGACCGGCATCCGGATTTGCTGCGGGAGTTGAAGGCAGGATGAACATGAAGAGGGCTGGCTTGTCCTGGCGGCGGGACAAGCCGTGCTGGCGCCCGACGTGATGCTGAAGGTGGAAGAATTACCGTACCCAGCTTGGCCTCTTCCAGCACGCATCCCTGTCGCGGGTTTTTAGACTTGTCCGGTTCTGTAGCACATGAATTGTCCGCTTT
>CAZYTN010000408.1:0-2224 GCA_964650115.1 uncultured Sulfuritalea sp. | reverse complement strand
TGAAGCGCCGCACCTGGCTCAACATCGTCTTCGGCGGACTGGCCGGCAGCTGGGCCGTGCTGGCCGGTGCCACCGCCGCCGATCCGCAGGTCGGCGCCGTGCCGCTGGCGCTGGCCTTCGTGCTCTTCCTGTGGACGCCGCCGCACTTCTGGAGCCTGGCCATCGCCTACCGCGACGACTACGCGGCGGCCGGCGTGCCCATGCTGCCCGTCGTAGTCGGCGACCAGCGCGCCGCCAAGGTGATTTTCGGCAGCACCCTGTTGCTGGTGGCAGCGTCGATGCTGCCGCTGGCCTTCGGCCTCGGAGCGGTCTACTTCGCCGGCGCCGCGATTGGCGGCTTCCTGTTCATCCAGAAGGCCTGGCGCCTGGTGCAGAACACCAACCGTGCAACCGCCATGACCTGCTTCCATGCCTCGCTGGCTCAGTTGACTCTGGTGCTCACTGCTGCAATCATCGACGCCCGCTTCTAGCCAGGGCTTCACCCCGTGATTCGTTCCACGCTTCGTGCCGCCCTTGCGGCAGTCATGCTTGCCTTCGCTGCAATAGTCGGCGCTGGCGACACGGCGTCTAACCCGGCACCGGCCGTCAACAGCGTGCCGCAAGGCGACCGCAGCGGCCTGTCGCTCACCACGCTCGACAACAAAATAGCCTACGAACTCTCGCAGGCCGCCATCGGCAAACCGCTGGGCGACCATGTCCTGCTCGACCGCCAGGGACGCCCCAAGCGCCTGGCCGACTATCGCGGCAAACCGCTGCTGGTGAATTTCATCTACACCGCCTGCTTCCAGGTCTGCCCGACCACCACCAGGAATTTGCAGAAGGCGGTCGAGAATACCGTCGGCATGCTCGGGGCGAACCGCTTCAACATCGTCAGCATCGGCTTCAACCAGCCCTTCGATTCGCCGCAGGCGATGAAAGCCTTCTCGACACAGCACGGCATCCACCTGCCCAACTGGGAATTCCTCAGTCCGGCGCCGGCCGTCGTCGATGAACTGACGCGGAACTTCGGCTTCAGCTTTGTCGCCACCACCGCCGGCTTCGACCACCTGAACCAGGTCACCCTGGTCGATGCCGAGGGCCGCATTTTCCGCCAGATCTACGGCGAGAAGTTCACCGCCCAGGACCTCGCCGAACCGCTCAAGGCGATGATCACCGGGGCGCCGATTCCGCCGCAAACCGGCACGCTCGCGGAACTCGCGGACCGCCTGCGCATCATCTGCTCGGTGTATGACCCGGTGACCGGTAAATACCGCACCAACTACGCGCTGTATTTCGAGATCGCCGGCTTCATCAGCTTCATGTTCTTCATGCTGTGGGTCGCCTGGAGCTTCATGCGCAAACGCCGCGACGAGAAGATTCAATCGGGTTGATGCCAGTCAAGTCGGTGCACTACCGACTTGTATATCATCAACCGCTAATAGTCGGCCGCGGTCAACCAGTACCGACGCTACGGACCCCCACGGTGAACTTGCACGCATCATTACGCGGCAACGCGCAAACCTACTTCGAGCGCATCGAGAATTCTTTCGACTTGGCCTTCGGCGGCAGCGACAACCCCTTGCGCCATCTTGGCGCCCTGGGCCTGTTCTGCCTCTGGATCCTGGTCGCCACCGGCCTCTACCTCTACACGGTTCTCGACACCAGCATCGAAGGCGTCTACAGCTCGATCGACTGGCTCACGCGCGAACAGTGGTACCTCGGCGGCGTGTTGCGCAGCCTGCACCGCTATGCCTCTGATGCCTTCGTCCTGGTCATGATGCTGCACCTGCTGCGCGAATGGGCCTACGGCCGCTACCACGGCTTCCGGCTCTACTCATGGGTCACCGGCGTACCGCTGATCTGGCTCGCCTACATCTCCGGCATCGGCGGCTACTGGATCACCTGGGACCAACTGGCGCAATTCTCCGCGGTGGCGACCACCGAACTGCTCGACTGGCTGCCGATTTTCAGCGCGCCGAGTGCGCGCAACTTCCTCGCGCCCGACTCGATCAGCGACCGCTTCTTTACTGTGCTTGTCTTCATCCACATCGGCGTGCCGCTGATGCTGATCCTCGGCCTCTGGGCCCATGTCAATCGCATCAGCCGGGTGGACTACCTGCCGTCGCGGCGCGTCATGCTGGCCACCCTGGCCAGCTTCCTGGTACTGGCGGCGATCAGGCCGGCGCTCTCCGACGCGCCCGCCAACCTGGCCCTGATACCGGCCGAAATCCGCCTCGACTGGTTC
>CAZYTN010000407.1:0-2237 GCA_964650115.1 uncultured Sulfuritalea sp. | reverse complement strand
ATATCGTACTTATCCACTCCGGAGGCCGCCATCGCATCCGCCTGCGCGTTACGCGGGGTGGAACCGCGGGCGCTGCTGGTCACGCTGGAGAGGTCGATCGCTCCCTGCCCGACGCCGGCATCGAACACCTGGAGATTGTCCGTACCGGTGCGCAGGCCCAGGGTTTCGACCACGCGCATGGCCGGCTTGGCTTTCTCGGCCGAGGCGACGATGCCGAGACCGGTCGCGACCACGGTGACCCGCAACTGATCTTCCATGCCCTCGTCGAACACGGTGCCGCAGATCACGGTGGCCTCGGGTGCCGTGTATTGGCGGATGGTCTTCATCACTTCCTTGTACTCCTTGAGCCCAAGGGTGCTGCTGGCAGTGATATTCACCAGCACGCCGCGCGCGCCGGACAGCTCGATGCCCTCGAGCAGCGGACTGGCAACCGCCGCCTCGGCGGCGATACGGGCACGGTCGACGCCTGCGGCGACGGCGGAACCCATCATGGCCTTGCCCATCTCGTGCATCACGGTGCGCACGTCTTCGAAGTCGACGTTGACCAGGCCCGGCACGTTGATGATCTCGGCGATGCCGCCCACCGCATTGCGCAGCACGTTGTCGGCGGTCTTGAAGGCTTCGAGATAGCTGATCTCCTCGCCGAGCACTTCCTCGAGCTTCTCGTTGAGGATCACGATCAGCGAATCGACATGGCGGGACAGCTCGGTCACGCCTTCTTCGGCCAGGCGCTTGCGCTTGCCCTCGTACTCGAAGGGCTTGGTCACCACCGCCACGGTCAGGATGCCCAGTTCGCGGGCCACCTCGGCGATCACCGGACCGGCACCGGTGCCGGTGCCGCCACCCATGCCGGCCGTGATGAAGACCATGTGTGCGCCGCGCAGCGCATCGGCAATGCGTTCGCGGTCCTGCACGGCCAGTTCGCGGGCCTTTTCCGGCTTGCCGCCGGCGCCGAGCCCCGGGCCGAGCTGCAGCTTGACGTGGGCATTGCTCTTCTTCAGCGCCTGCGCATCGGTATTGCAGCAAATGAATTCGACGCCGCCGACGCCCTCGCGGATCATGTGATCGACCGCATTGCCGCCGGCACCGCCAACACCGACGACCTTGATGACCGTCGAACCCGTCTCCGCTTCCTGTCCCGCTATTTCCTCAAGTTCAAACATTTTCGCCTCCTGAAAAAACCAAGCACATCAAAAATTCCTGGAAAACCACGCCCGCATCCGTGCCAGAACCTGCCCGAAACTCTTCGGGCTTTGCACCTTCATGCCGCGGTGGCGCTGCGCCACCCCTTCCAACAACAAACCCATCGCCGTGGAGTAGCGCGGATTGCGTACGTAATCGCGCAAATTGCCGTCGTAATGCGGCATCGACAGCTTCACGGTCGTATGAAAAATTTCCTCGCCCAGATCGGCCATGCCCGGCATCTGCGCCGCGCCCCCAGTGAGGACAATGCCGGCGCGCAGCAGGCGTTCCTTGCCGCTGCGGTGGAGTTCCTCCTGTACTTTCTGGAAGATCTCCTCTACGCGCGGCTGGATGAAGCCGGCCAGGGTCTGGCGCGACAGCTGGGTCGACGGCCGGTCGCCGACGCCGGGCACCTCGATCATGTCTTCCGCGTTGGCAAGTTGCTGCAATGCGACGCCGTAGCGGATCTTGATGTCCTCGGCATCCTGGGTCGAGGTGCGCAGGGCGATCGCGATGTCATTGGTCAGCTGGTCGCCGGCAATCGGAATCACCGCGGTATGACGGATCGCGCCCTGGACAAAAACCGCGACATCGGTGGTGCCGCCGCCGATATCGACCAGGCAGACGCCGACATCCTTCTCGTCTTCGGTCAGCACGGCGTAGCCGGAGGCCAGGGGCTGCAGCACCAGGTCCACCACTTCGAGGCCGCAACGGCGCACGCACTTGACGATGTTCTGCACCGCCGTCACCGCCCCCGTGACCAGATGCACCTTGACGTCGAGCCGCCGGGCATCCATGCCAATGGGTTCCTTCACACCGTCCTGGCCGTCGACAATGAACTCCTGCACCAGCGTGTGCAGGATCTGGTCATCAGCCGAAATCGACGTGGCATTGGCCGCCTCGATGGCACGCTCGACATCAACTTGCGTGACTTCCTTGTCCCGCACCACGGTCATGCCCATGGAATCCTTGCTCTTGATGTGGCTGCCGGCAATGCCGGTGTACACCTCGCGCACCTTGCAGCCGGCCATCATCTCGACCTCGGCGATCGCCCG
>CAZYTN010000406.1:0-2242 GCA_964650115.1 uncultured Sulfuritalea sp. | reverse complement strand
AAACGGTCGTCGAACTGGTCGAACTGCTCGAGCCGCAGCGCGAGATCGTCATCGCGCGCGAATTGACCAAAGTATTCGAGCAGATCGAGCGCATGCCGCTGGCGCAGGCGCCGGCCTGGCTGGCGGCGGACGCCAATCGCCAGCGCGGCGAATTCGTTCTGGTGGTGTCGGCACCGCCGCCGCGTGAGGGCATGGATGCCGAGACCGAGCGCGTCCTGGTTGCGCTGCTGGCCGAACTGCCGGTCAAGCAGGCCGCCAAGCTCGCCGCCGCAATCACCGGCCAGCAGAAGAATGCACTGTACGCGCGGGCGCTGGAGCTGAAGGACGCTTGACAGCGGCCGGTATAATCGCGGCATGCAGACTCTGACTATCACCCGCCCCGACGACTGGCATTTGCACCTGCGCGACGGCGCGGCGCTCGCCGCCGTCTTGCCCGATACCGCGCGGCGTTTCGCCCGTGCCATCGTCATGCCCAACCTGAAGCCGCCGGTCACCACGGTGGCGCTGGCGGCGGCCTATCGCGAACGTATCCTCGCTGCGCTGCCGGCCGGGATGAATTTCGCGCCCTTGATGACCTTGTATCTCACCGACAACATGCCTCCGGCCGAAATCGATGCTGTCAGGGCCAGCGGTTTCGTCCATGCCATCAAGCTCTACCCGGCCGGCGCCACGACCAATTCGGCTGCCGGCGTCAGCGACCTCGGGAAATGCGAGGTGACGCTGGCGCGCATGGAGCAGCTCGGCGTGCCGCTGCTGGTGCATGGCGAGGTGACCGACCCGGCCGTGGATATTTTCGATCGCGAGGCGGTGTTCATCGACAGCGTGCTGCGGCCGCTGCTGCGTGATTTCCCTAAATTGAAAGTCGTGCTGGAACACATCACGACGCGCGACGGCATAGCCTTCGTGCTGGAGCACGGCGCCAACGTGGCAGGCACCCTGACCGCCCATCACCTGCTGCTCAACCGCAATGCCATTTTCGCCGGCGGCATCCGTCCGCACCACTACTGCCTGCCGGTGCTGAAGCGGGAAACGCATCGCCAGGCCCTGCTTGCAGCGGCGATTTCGGGCAGTCCCAAATTCTTCCTCGGCACCGATTCCGCACCGCACGGACAAAGCACCAAGGAGGCCGCCTGCGGATGCGCGGGCTGCTATACCGCGCACGCCGGCATCGAATTGTATGCCGAGGCCTTCGAGGCGGGCGGTGCCCTCGACAAGCTGGAAGCCTTCGCCGGTTTTTACGGCGCCGACTACTATGGCCTGCCGCGCAATACGGCAAAGATCACCCTGCGGCGCGAAACCACGGCAGTGCCGGCAAGCCTTGCCTATCTCGACGGCGACCGGCTGGTGCCGTTGCGTGCCGGCGGGTCGGTCGCCTGGTGTCTGGCCTGATTTGCTGCGTAGGCCGTGGCGCCTGCCGCTGGACTGCATCCGCTGTCGGCGTTTCTGCAACCCTGGTTCGCGGGCGGCACGCCGGACCTGCCGCGGCTCAATGCCATGGCCCGCGAGCACGGCTTGCTCACCGGAGGCGGCGCACCGCTCCGCTTTGTCGAACCGACCGGTGGGCCGGAGGGATACGAGGAGCGGGCTTTCCTCGCCGGCGAGATCGCGACGCGTCCAGGCAACCGGCATGACCTGTTCAATGCACTGGTCTGGCTGGCTTTTCCATTGACCAAGGCGGTGCTCAACCGGCGCCACCATGCGGCGCTGATGGACGCGCGCGGCGCTGGGCGCACTGGGCGCGGCGCATTGCGCGACGCGCTGACCCAGTTCGACGAATGCGGCGTGGTCTTCGCCGGAACGGACCCCGAACTTTGGCGGGGCTTGTGCGCGCATCGCTGGCGCGAGGTCTTCGTCGAACGGCGCGAGGCACTGGTGCGCAGCACGCGTTTCCTGGTCTTCGGCCACGCCAGCCACGACGCGCTGGCCGCGCCCTTTGTCGGGTTGTGCGGCAAGGCGCTGTTCGTGGAGGTCGGCGCGGCGTGGCTGGGTTCGCCGGCGTCGGCGGCGCTGGCGACGCTGGACGCGCGTCTGGCGACGCGCTTCGCCGGGGATGATTTTTCGCCGCGCGACTGGCAGCCCTTGCCCCTGCTCGGGATTCCCGGCGCCACGGCCGAAAACGAGTTACCCGATTATTACGACGACACGCGCCAGTTCCGCCCGGCGCGTACAATGCGCCCGGGAAGTTCGCCAGGCAACCGCTGATCACGCAAGTGGTTGGAGGAAAGTCCGGGCCCCACAGGGC
>CAZYTN010000405.1:0-2250 GCA_964650115.1 uncultured Sulfuritalea sp. | reverse complement strand
CGGTCGGCACCCTGCAGTTCGACGTGGTCGCCCACCGCCTCGAATTCGAGTACGGGGTCGACGTCATGTTCGAACCCTACCCGGTCGCCACCGCGCGCTGGCTGCGCGGCGACGATCTGGCGATCCGCGCCCTGGCCGACAAGTCGGGCGTCAATGTGGCGAAGGACGGCGCCGGCGATTACGTCTATCTGGCGCCCAACCGCGTCAATCTGGCCATGACCCAGGAGCGCCACCCGGAAGTGAAGTTCCTCGAAACACGGGAAATTCATTAGTGGCGTCGAAGGCCTCCACTGCGGCAGCCATTGAGCACAACGAGCCGTGCTTCGATGCGCGGCCAGCGGCGGTCATTCGCGGTGCCCATGGCGCGTGGCCGGCAAGCTTGCGCGGCGTATCATCAAACCCAATTTGAAACTTGCGGGGAGCATGCATGAAAGTCGGCGTTGTTGGTGCGGGTGCAGTCGGGGCGGCGTGCATCATGGCCATTATCGGCCGCGGCGGCGCGCATGAGATCGTTGTCATCGACAAGGACGAAGGACGCGTGCGCGGACTCGTCACGGACATGCAATACGGCACGCCCTTATGCCCGCCGGTGCGACTCGTCGGCGGCGACTACCCCGACCTGGAAGATGCGGAGCTGGTCCTCGTTGCGGTCGGCATCAACGAGAAGGCCGGCGGCGCGATGGACCGCAACGACCCGGCCGGGCGCCTGCGCCTGCTGGGAACCAACGCCGCCATCATTCGGGAGATCGTGCCGAAGATTACGGCGGTCGTGCCGAGGGCGACCATCCTCGTCATTACCAATCCGCCCGAGCCGCTCGCCGAACTGGCGCGGCGGATCGCCGGGCATGATCGCGTGCATAGTTCCGGCACCTATCTCGATACATTGCGCTTCCGCTTCTACATCGCCCGTCAGATCGGAGTGCATCCGGCCGAGGTGGATGCCCAATGCGTCGGCGAACACGGCAATTCCCGCGTGCTGCTCTGGTCCTCGGCGCAGGTGGCCGGCACTCCGGTGCTGGACCTGGTCCGCAAGGACGACATCGCCGACTTCAAGGCGCGGGTCGAGACGCAGGTGCGCAATGCCAACATCACCATCATCGAGGGCATCAACGCCAGCCAGTACGGCATCGGCATGGCTTGCGGCCGCGTCGTCGAAGCAATGACCCGCGACGAGCGCGCCGTTTTCCCGCTCGGCTGCTACATGCCGGAATACGGCGTGACCTTGTCGGTGCCGGCCGTGGTCGGGCGCGAAGGCGTGGTGAGCATCTTGCGTCCACGCATGTCGGACGAGGAGCGCGCCGCACTGGAACGCAGCGCCGCAACCATGCGTGAAGCGGTCGCCGGCCTGGCCGACTGAGCGCCTCGCAATCCAGGTTCCATGCTTGACGTGAACCGCGCCCAGCCGTCTTAAGCTGATTCCGCGCTCGGCTGCGCACTCCCCAGCAGCGAGCCAATAGAGACGGGTTTTGCCACATGGGTTTGTGCTAAAGGCCGCCGAATTCGAACCCACCCACCGGCAAATCCGGATTCCTCAGTCGGCGCCTTGTTCCACACGCTATTGGGAAGCCATATCCATTAACCCTGAATTACTCATGTGTAAGGAATCAGCAGTCGGCCCGACTACCTCACCAGCAGGCACGAATCGAATTCGCAAGCCCGCGCTGCTGTACCCCTATCCTCAACAGATCAAGGAGTTAGACCATGAACAAGACAATGACCGCTGCTTCCCTCGCCTTCGCCTTCGGTGCCGCCATGAGCATCGCCGCTGCCCCTGCCTCTGCCGCCTCTCATGGCGGAGCCATGAAGGCGGAGATGGAAAAATGCTTCGGCGTCGCCATGAAGGGCAAGAACGACTGCAAGGCGGGCGCCGGAACGACCTGCGCCGGCACCGCGAAGATGGACTATCAGGGCAATGCCTGGTCATCGGTACCCAAGGGCACCTGCGAGAAGACCATGTCCAAGACCTCGCCGACCGGCCACGGCCAACTCATGGAGTTCAAGGAAAAGAAGGTCTGATCGAAGACGCCAGCCCATCGACCCATCGCTTGACGCAGCCCTGATCATGAGATCAACGGTGATCGATGGAAATTCCACCCCGGGCTTGCCCGCCCGGGGTGGCGTCGGCCTCAAGCCCGAGCATTTCCGGGACATCCTCGCGTCGGAACCGGACATCGGCTTCTTCGAGGTCCATGCCGAGAATTACATGGTGGACGGCGGACCCTTCCACCACTACCTGAGTCGCATCCGCGA
>CAZYTN010000404.1:0-2251 GCA_964650115.1 uncultured Sulfuritalea sp. | reverse complement strand
CATCCGGCGGATGGCGTTGAGGCCAGACGCGGATGGATGCAAGGCGGAGGACGCCACCAAGGGTAATCCCTTGGCAAGTCCGACAACGCCGCAGACGCCGGGTCTGGCCTCAACCCGCAGGGCCGGGACAAATCGGGCGCGCTGCGGCGTTGCGGCTCCTTGCGAGGTACGCACATCGCTGCGTCGCCGCGCCTTGCATCGCATCCCGATTTGTCTCCGGCGCCACCGTCGCATGGTTGTCGGCAGGCCCTAGCGCCCGAGGATTACCTCAAGCACGAAACGGCTGCCGACATAGGCCAGGAGCAGTGCGGCGAAACCGGCCAGGGTCCAGCGCAGCGCGACGCGCCCGCGCCAGCCGCGCAGGTGGCGGCCCGCCAATAGTGCCGCGAAAATCAGCCAGGACAGGATCGCAAATATCGTCTTGTGGTTGAAGGTCAAGGCCTTGCCGAACAGGGTTTCTGAAAAGAACACCCCGGAGACCAGCGTGAGTGTAAGCAGGACGAAGGCAACATGGATCAGGCGGAACAATAACGATTCCATGGTCAGCAAAGGCGGCAAGCCGGCCAGCAGCGGCGAAATGCGGCCGCGATGCAGTCCCTTTTCGGCGGTGGCCATGAGCAGGGCGTGAAGTGCGGCCAGGGTAAACAGGCTGTAGGCCAGCATCGCCATCAGAAAATGCATGCGGAAAGCCATTGATCCGGCGTTGGTCAGCACGTGGGCCTCGGAGAACATTGCCGGCAGGATGGCGGCGACAGCGGCTGCCGGCAGGCCGAGAACCTGCAAGCCCTCCATGCGGGCGTAGAAGCTCTCGATCCAGTACAGCGCAATGGCCAGCCAGAGCATGACGGACAGCGCAATGGCGAAGCTGAAGCGCATGCTGCCGCCGTCGAATATTTCCATGCGCAGACTGACCCCGTGCGCCGCCAGCGCTACCAGAAGGAGGCCGCGCTCTCCGAGCTTGAGTCCGCCCGTCGGTTGGTCGAGCAAGGGTCCGCGCCAGCGGGTGCGCCAAAGATGTACCGCCAGACCGGCATAGAGGGCTGCGGCCAGCAGATGCATTAAGATTGCGGGCATTGCCGAAGTCTACACCAAGCCTCCCATCTCCTATTGCTTCTGTCCTTTCCCGCTAATCCATGTTAGATAACCTTACCCAGCGTCTCGGCCGTGTCGTAAAAAACCTGCGCGGCCAGGCCCGTCTGACTGACGATAATATTTCCGACATGCTGCGCGAAGTGCGCATGGCCCTGCTCGAAGCCGACGTGGCTTTGCCGGTGGTCAAGGACTTCATTGCCCGCGTCAAGGAAAAGGCGCTCGGTCAGGAGGTCATCGGCTCGCTGACTCCCGGGCAGGCTCTGGTCGGCGTCGTGCATCGCGAACTCACCGAGTTGATGGGTGGCGCCAGCGTCGGTCTCAATCTTGCCACGCAGCCGCCGGCAGTGATCCTGATGTCCGGCCTGCAAGGCGCCGGCAAGACCACGACCACGGCCAAGCTGGGCAAGTGGCTCAAGGAACGGCAAAAGAAGAAGGTGCTGACGGTCAGTTGCGACGTCTATCGCCCCGCCGCCATCGAGCAGCTGAAGTCTGTTTCGGCTCAGGCCGGGATCGACTTCTTCCCTTCGTCGGGCGCTCAGAAGCCGGCCGACATCGCTACGGCCGCGCTGGATCACGCCAAAAGGCATTACTACGACGTGATCTTCGTCGACACCGCCGGGCGCCTGGCCATCGACGAAGCCATGATGGCGGAGATCAAGGATCTGCACGTCCTGCTGAAACCGATCGAAACCTTGTTCGTGGTCGATGCCATGCTCGGCCAGGATGCGGTGAACACGGCGAAGTCCTTCAACGAGGCCTTGCCGCTGACCGGCGTGATCCTGACCAAGCTCGATGGCGATTCGCGCGGCGGCGCCGCGCTGTCGGTGCGGCACGTCACCGGCAAGCCGATCAAATTCGCCGGCGTCGGCGAAAAACTCACCGGCCTCGAGGAATTCCATCCCGAACGCATGGCCTCGCGCATCCTCGGCATGGGCGACATCCTCGGCCTGGTCGAGGAAGCCCAGCGCGGCGTCGACCAGGACAAGGCGCAGGAATTCGTCAAGAAGATGAAATCCGGCAAGGGTTTCGATCTCAACGACTTCAAGGACCAGATCGGCCAGATGAAAAACATGGGCGGCATGGCGGCGATGCTCGAAAAGCTGCCGGCCCAGTTCGGCGCCATGGCGCAAAAGGCCGGCGGCGGCATGGAAGACAAGAC
>CAZYTN010000403.1:0-2276 GCA_964650115.1 uncultured Sulfuritalea sp. | reverse complement strand
TGGTGATGACCGCCACGAGATTGGCGCGCGAGGTATACAAGGCCGCACTGGCAGGATCGCGCACGATCTCGTCACAGGCCGCGGCAACCCCTGGCGAATAGGCCAGGGACAAATCGCCCTGGCCGGTCAGCGCCTTGGTCGGGGTAACGGAAATCTTGCCGGGTTTGGGATTGCGGTGATATTCCAGCGCCGCCGCGCGGATACGTTCGTCCATGTGAAGCTTCTCCAGTATTTGCGTCGAACCCAATTGTATCGCCGTGTCGCCAGCGCCGACTTCGTGACATACCGGCGCTTTCCCCTCGCAATTCCCTGCCGTGCAGGATCGGGCCGCGATTGAACGCATTGCGGATGTATCCCTGTGCGGCGCGCCAAGGGCGATTGTGGGATAATTACCGGCTCATTTAGCTCCGCGGTCAGGGCCACCCCGTCCCCCACTGCGGACTGCCGGAAGTGCCCCCCGATCCCCACCCTCCGATCGGCTGGCCAACCGGCGCGAATTCAAATCAGAGTGGAGACTTTCACGTCATGACACAGCCCAACACTTTTCTGCCCCCTGCCCATGTCAAGCACGCCAGGCTAAGCGCCTGGGTTGCCGAAGTTGCGGCGCTGACACAGCCTGAAAGCGTCGTCTGGTGCGACGGCTCGCAGGAGGAGGCAGACCGCCTGTTTGCCCAGATGGTTGCCGGCGGCACGATAATTAGGCTGAACGCTGCAAAGCGGAAGAACTCCTACCTCGCGCTGTCGGATCCCTCCGACGTCGCCCGCGTCGAAGACCGCACCTATGTCTGTACCTCGGATTCGGAAGACGCCGGCCCCAACAACAACTGGGAAAATCCGGACAAGATGAAAGAGACCCTGCGCGGCCTGTTCAAGGGCTGCATGCGCGGGCGCACCATGTACGTCATCCCGTTCTCGATGGGCCCCATCGGCTCGCCGATCGCGCATATCGGCATCGAGCTTTCGGACAGCCCTTATGTCGCGGTCAACATGCGCATCATGACGCGCATGGGTCGCGCGGTGCTCGACCAACTGGGCAACGATGGTTTCTTCGTCCCCTGCCTGCATAGCGTCGGCCACCCGCTGGAAGCCGGTCAGGCCGACGTCAAGTGGCCGTGCAACAAAACCAAGTACATCTGCCACTTCCCCGAGACGCGGGAAATCTGGTCCTTCGGCTCCGGTTACGGCGGCAATGCGCTGCTCGGCAAGAAGTGCTTTGCGCTGCGCATCGCGTCGACCATGGCCCGCGACGAAGGCTGGCTGGCCGAGCACATGCTGATCCTCGGCGTCGAGTCGCCGGAAGGCGAGAAGTCCTACGTCGCTGCAGCCTTCCCGTCGGCCTGCGGCAAGACCAATTTCGCCATGCTGATTCCTCCCGAAAGTCTTGGCGGCTGGAAGGTGACGACCGTCGGCGACGACATCGCCTGGATCAAGCCCGGCAAGGATGGCCGGCTGTATGCGATCAATCCGGAAGCGGGGTTTTTCGGGGTCGCCCCGGGAACCAGCGAGAAAACCAATTTCAATGCGATGGCGACGCTGATGGAGAACATCATCTTCACCAACGTCGCGCTGACCGACGATGGCGACGTCTGGTGGGAAGGCATGAGCAAGGTGCCGCCGGCGCATTGCATCGACTGGCAGGGCCAGGACTGGACGCCGCAGATCGCCAAGGAAACAGGACGCAAGGCAGCGCACCCGAATTCACGCTTCACCGCTCCGGCCAGCCAGTGCCCATCAATCGACAAGGACTGGGAGAATCCCGCCGGCGTGCCGATCTCGGCTTTCATTTTCGGCGGCCGCCGCTCGACCACGGTGCCGCTGGTGTTCGAAGCCTTCAACTGGAACTACGGTGTCTACATGGCAGCCACATTGGGGTCGGAAACCACGGCCGCGGCGGCCGGTGCGCAAGGCGTGGTGCGCCGCGACCCGTTCGCCATGCTGCCGTTCTGCGGTTACCACATGGGCGACTATTTCAACCACTGGCTGCGGGTAGGACACCAGATCGAACACGCGCCGCGGATATTTACGGTCAACTGGTTCCGCCAGGATGCCGAGGGCAACTTCATGTGGCCCGGTTTCGGCGAGAACATGCGCGTCCTCAAGTGGGTGGTCGGCCGTTGCAGCGGGAAGGCAGACGCAAAGCAGACCGCCCTCGGATGGATGCCCCGCTTCGAGGACTTGGACTGGAGCGGCAGCGAGGAGGTCAGCAAGGCGCAGTTCGAGCATCTCACGGCGGTCGATACCGAGGCCTGGCGCGAAGAGCTCAAGCTGCATGCCGA
>CAZYTN010000402.1:0-2279 GCA_964650115.1 uncultured Sulfuritalea sp. | reverse complement strand
GCGAGGCGTCGGAGATGTCGGTCTCGCCGCGGCAGAACTTCTTGAAGCCGCCGCCCGTTCCGGAAATGCCCACGGTGACCTTGATGGCGTTCTTCTTCGCCTTCTGGAACTCCTCGGCCACGGCCTCGGTGATCGGATAGACCGTCGAGGAGCCGTCGATCTTGACCAGCGCCTGGGCATGGACGGCCGCCGAGGCGAACACGCCGGCGACGATAGCGGCAATTTTCAGGGATTTCATCAAAAACTCCTTTGTGCTTGCGATAAAAGAAGCCCGCAGTCTAGGCAGCGAATGTTACAGAGCCGTTAAATCGCCCGCCGACCCGGTAAATTTCCACTAACCCCGGTCACACCCATGTAACAGACCGGACCTATGCTGCGTCGATGCCGCCATTGACCCTGCTCGCCCGACTGCGCCTGCTGCTCATCGGGCTTCACCTCGTCCATGGCGCCTTGCAGGCCGGCCTGCTGTTCCGCGTGCTGGGTACCGGGTCGCGACAGCGGCTGAAACGTCGCTGGTCGCAACAGCTTCTGGCCCTGCTCGGCATCCGGGTCGAATCCGCCGGTGATCTGGCCCGCATCGAAGGCGGCCTGCTGGTCGGAAATCACATTTCCTTCGTCGATATCTTCGTCATCAACGCCTTGCTACCGTCGGCCTTTGTCGCCAAGAGCGATGTCGCGCAGTGGCCGCTGATCGGCTGGCTTGCGCACCACGCCGACACCGTGTTCATCGAGCGTGGCAGCCGCAGGGCGGCCCATTTCACCCGGCAGCAAATGCTGGCGGCTCTTGGCGCCGGCCGGCGCCTCGCGATTTTTCCGGAAGGCACCACCACCCGCGGCGACCGGGTGCTGCCCTTCCACGCCGCGCTGTTCCAGAGTGCCATCGACGCGGCCGTGCCGGTACACGCCCTCGCCTTGAGCTACCGCGGCCGCGACGGCGCCCCCTCCACTGCGCCGGCCTACATCCACGACATCAGCCTGATCGGCTGCCTGATCAGCGTACTTGACGCCGGCGGCCTGGTGGCGCGCGTCGAGCTGGCTGCAAGTTTCGTCCCGCCCCTGGCGGATCGCCGCCACCTCGCGCATCACGCCCACCAGGCCGTCGCCGCGGCACTGGCGCATGCACCCGATGCCGTTCCGGCGTCGCGATGCCGGAATATCGATCCGTGGAACAGAAGGGGAAACCCGTTGCAGGGCTCCGAGCAACCTTTCCGTAACGAAGCGGCAATGAGGCAGTAACACCGGCTTTCGAAAATGCAGGCGAACCCCAAGAGCCAAAAGGAGAACGTCATGCAAAAACATCTGATCGAATCCGCCGCCGCCACCCATAAGGTCGGCTACAGCGTCGCGCTGGCGCGCAGCGAAGAGGAAATCCGGGAAGCGCAGCGCCTTCGCTACAAGGTGTTCGTCGAGGAACTCGGCGCCCGCATCCCGACCCGGGTGCCGAACCACGATATCGACCACTTCGACGCCTACTGCGAACATCTGGTCGTGCGCGAAAATCATGCCGATCGCATTGTCGGCACCTACCGGATTCTTTCACCGGATGTTGCCCGAACCATCGGCGGCTATTACTCGGAAAGCGAGTTCCGCATCAACCGGCTGCAAAACCTGCGCAGCCGCATGGTGGAAGTCGGCCGTTCCTGCATTCATCCCGACTACCGCAGCGGCACGGTAATCACCCTGCTCTGGGCCGGTCTCGCCGATTACATGGTGAGCAACAACCACGAGTACCTGATGGGCTGCGCCTCGATCGGCATGGCCGACGGCGGACACAATGCCGCCAATTTGTTCACCCAGCTCGATGCGGCCCGCATTGCCCCGGCGGAATACCGAACTTTTCCCCGGCACGGGCTCCCCTTCGATCATCTCGCCAACGGCCAGACCGCGCTGATTCCACCCTTGATCAAGGGCTATCTGCGGCTCGGCGCCTGGGTCTGCGGCCAACCCGCCTGGGATCCTGACTTCAACACCGCCGATCTCCTGCTTCTGCTGCCGATGTCGCGCATGAATCCGCGTTACATGCGGCACTTCATCAAACCTGCCGAGCCGGTCACGGCATGAGCGTGGCCGAAGTCGCCATGAGTCTGGGCAGACTCCGCGAAACTCGTGCTCTGCCGCCCCGCACCGGCCGCCGGATGCATGTGTTGATGGTCAGCGACGTCTATTTTCCGCGCATCAACGGCGTCTCCACCTCGATCCAGACCTTCCATACCGCCCTCGCGCGTCTCGGCGTGCACGTCACGATCGTGGCGCCCGACTACCCGGGAGTCGACTGCGCG
>CAZYTN010000401.1:0-2297 GCA_964650115.1 uncultured Sulfuritalea sp. | reverse complement strand
TTGATGGAATTCCTGCTCCTGGGCAGGGTGAATGACTGAAGGAAAACCAATGAAAGCAGTAGCAGGCAAGGCCAAAATCAGCAAGGCGTCAGCAGGCAAGGCAGCGAACAACAAGGTGGTCCTCGCCTATTCCGGCGGACTCGATACTTCGGTGATCCTCAAGTGGTTGCAGGACACCTACAACTGCGAGGTGGTGACCTTCACCGCCGACCTGGGGCAGGGCGAGGAGCTCGAACCGGCGCGCGCCAAGGCGCTGAAAATGGGCATCAAGCCGAAGAACATTTTCATCGACGATTTGCGCGAAGAGTTCGTCCGCGATTTTGTCTTCCCGATGTTCCGCTGCAATACCGTGTATGAGGGCGAGTACCTGCTCGGCACCTCGATCGCGCGGCCGCTGATCGCCAAGCGACTGGTTGAAATCGCCAGGAAGACCGGCGCCAATTCCATCTCCCATGGCGCCACCGGCAAGGGCAACGACCAGGTGCGCTTCGAGCTCGGCGCCTATGCCCTGATGCCCAATGTCAGGGTCATCGCGCCCTGGCGCGAGTGGGACCTGCTCTCGCGCGAGAAGCTGATGGCCTATGCCGAGAAGCACGGCATCCCGGTCGAGATGAAACACAAGAAGGGCGGCTCGCCCTATTCAATGGATGCCAACCTGCTGCACATCTCCTACGAGGGCCGCCACCTCGAAGATCCCGGTGCCGAGGCCGAGGAATCGATGTGGCGCTGGACCGTGTCGCCGGAGAAGGCGCCGGACAAGGCCGAGTACCTCGATCTCGAATTCAAGAAGGGTGATCTTGTCGCGATCAATGGCAAGAAGATGAAGGCCCACGGGTTGCTCGCGACTCTCAATACGCTTGGCGGCAAGCACGGCATTGGCCGCCTCGATCTGGTGGAGAATCGCTACGTCGGCATGAAGTCGCGCGGTTGCTACGAAACCCCGGGCGGCAGCATATTGCTCCGCGCCCATCGCGCCATCGAGTCGGTTTGCCTCGATCGCGAAGAAGCGCATCTCAAGGACGACCTGATGCCACGCTACGCCAGCCTGATCTACAACGGCTACTGGTGGAGTCCGGAGCGTCTTGCCCTGCAGGCGCTGATTGATCATACCCAGCAGAAAGTCAACGGCTGGGTCCGTCTCAAGCTCTACAAGGGCAACGTGATTGTCGTCAGTCGCGACTCTAAGACCGATTCGCTGTTCGATCCGACCATCGCTACCTTCGAGGACGATGCCGGCGCCTACAACCAGAAGGACGCACACGGCTTTATCCGTCTCAATGCGCTGCGTCTGCGCATCGCGGCGAACAGGTCCGAGAGCAGGGCGGGCAAGAAGAAGGGCTGAGGGAGAGCAGGAGGTACGCGCCGATGTTCGGCATTTCCGAGGAGGAGCTGGCTCAGTTTGGCATGACCTTCGGCGTGGGTGCCTTCATGCTTTACATGTTGTTCATCATCGGCGAGCTGGCATGGAAATCCAAGGCGGGAAAGCTCGGCACTTTCATCCTGTTCTTCGTACTTTCGTTTGGCATGCTCGGTTTTGTGGCCAAGATCATTATTCAAAAATTGTGGGGAATCTGATATGTCGCAATTCGATAACGTCGCAGTATTCAAGAAGGCCAATGTCTATTTCGACGGCAAGTGCGTCAGCCACACCGTTGCTTTCGCCGACGGCACCAAGAAAAGCGTCGGCGTGATCCTGCCGGCCACGCTGACCTTCAACACCGGCGTGCCGGAAATCATGGAGTGCGTCTCCGGTGTTTGCCGCTACCGCATCAAGGGCGAGGACTGGAAGAGCAGCGGCGCGGGTGAGAGTTTCAAGGTGCCGGGCAATTCCAGCTTCGACATCGAGGTCAGCGGCGAACCCTATCACTACGTCTGTCATTTCGCCTGATTCGGAGAGAGCAACATGCCTTCATTCGACATCACTTCCGAAGCCGACCTGGTGGCGCTGAAAAACGCGGTGGATGTTGCCGGACGCCACATCGGCAACCGCTATGACTTCAAGGGCACTTCGGCCCGTGCCGAGCTGAACGAGAAGGACAAGACCATCACCATCCATGGCGATTCCGAATTCCAGCTCGGCCAAGTCAAGGACATCCTGTTCCCCGAGATGGAGAAGAAGGAGCGCGAAAGCACCAAACGCCTCGATCACGGTCCGGTGCAGTCGGTCGGCGGCAACAAGTCCAAGCAGGAACTCAAGATCAAGGTCGGCATCGAGCAGGAACTGGCGAAAAAAATCGTCAAGCTGATCAAGGACAGCAAGCTCAAGGTGCAGGCCAGCATCCAGGGCGACGCCGTGC
>CAZYTN010000400.1:0-2305 GCA_964650115.1 uncultured Sulfuritalea sp. | reverse complement strand
TTCGCGCACCACGCCGAGCGCCAGCAAGCCGATGGTGAAGCCGACGCCCATCCCGGCGGCGTTGATCATCGCCGGCATGGGCGGGTTCTTCGCCGCGTGCGCCTCGGCGCGGCCGAGGATGATGCAGTTCACCACGATGAGCTGGATGAAGGCGCCCAGCGCATCGTAGAGCGCCAGGCTGATGGCCTGGATCGCGTAATCGACGGCGGTGACGAAAGTGGCGATGATCACGATGTACACCGCAATGCGCACCTCCCTGGGCGTCAGCTTGCGCATCAGCGACACCAGCCCGCAGGAGCAGACCAGCACGAACAGCGTCGCCGCGCCCATCGACAGGGCATTGACCGCCGACACCGTGACGGCCAGCGTCGGGCACATGCCCAGCACCATGACGAAGACCGGGTTCTGGCGCCAGACGCCTTCCATGAACTCGTCCCAGGTTTTGAATTGCGCGGTGTTCATGACTTGGTCGCCAGTGTGTCGAGCTGCGGAACCAGGCGCGGCAGCAAGGCCTGCGCCGAATCGTTGATGGCCTTGCCCACCGCGCGCGAGGTGATGGTCGCGCCGGCGATGGCATCGATCTGCCAGGCGCTGGTCTTGCTGCCATGCTTGACCGCCCTGACCTCGTTGGCCAGCGCCGAGAGGTCGGCCTTGAGCTTGACGTCGAGCGCCGTGAAATTGGCAAGAAATTCCCGGTCGGTGATGATCTTGTCGCCGATCCCCGGCGTCTCGCGCATGGCCACGACGCCGATGCCGATCACGCACTGGCAGTGGGGCGAGTAGCCGAACATGATGCGCACCGTGTCGGCATAACCTTTGGCGCCGCCCTCGGCGGCGATGCCGACGAGCTTGCCGGCAGCGTCATAGGCGGCGAAGAACTTCACTGTCCCTGCCGCACTCGCCGTGTCACCAGGGCTGACTTTCGATATCCCGCCACCCGGCAGGGAGACGAACTCCGCAATCGACTTCGCCGCGGGGATCACCTTGAACACCGCGCGTTCGGTGGCGATGCGCTTGTTGGCGGCGACGGCGTCGTAGGTGCCCTCGTAGGCGCCGACGATGATCAGGCCGCAGATCGCCGCAACCAGGCCGAGGGTGCGGATCATGGCGACGGTGGGCGATGCCGGCGGGGCGGGTGGCATGGCACCGAGCGCGACAATCGGGATCACCCTGGGTGCGGAATCGTGATGTGGCTCAGTCATTTCTTCGGCTTCTTCGGCAGGAAGCGCTTCTTCGGCGTCACCGCGCCGGCTTCCTCGCGCGAGATGTAGCCCGGATTCAGCGGATAGGTGGCGCGCTTCCTGGCACGGTCGAGCACGCCACGACCGAAGGGGACCGGCTGGGTGATCTTCTCGATCAGAGGCGAGGCCGCGTTGGCGATCAGGATCGCGTACATCACGCCTTCCGGCAGGCCGCTGTAATAGCGGATCACCACGGTCAGGAGTCCGATCAGCGCACCGTAAACCCACATGCCCTTGGGCGTCACCGGTGAGGTCGCCATGTCGGTCGCCATGTACACCGCGCCGAGGATCAGGCCGCCGGAGAACAGCATGAAAAATGGATTCGGATAGCGCGCCGGATCGAAGGCATACAGCAGCCATGCCGTCAGCGCCGCGCTGCCGAGGATGGCCAGCGGGATGCGCCAGTCCATGAAGCGGCGCGCCGCCAGATAGGCGCCGCAGGCCAGGATCAGCACCGGCGCCGGGCCCACCGCCATGTGACCGGAGAGCGAAGTCAGCAACTCGTCGGCATTGGCGATCACGCCGTCGAACTTCCATTTCGCCAGCGGCGTGGCGCCGGCCAGGGCGTCGAGGTGCTTCGCCTTGAGCCAGACCGCGGCATCGGCCGGAATCATCAGCGGCCATGCCAGCGTGGACGGGATGAACTCGGTGTAGCGGCCGGGCAGGAAGGACGGCGTGTAAGTGGCGATGGCCGTCGGAAACGCCGCCTGGACAAAAGCACGGCCGACCAGCGCCGGGTTGAAGACATTGAAGCCGATACCGCCGAACAGTGCCTTGCCCAGCGCGATCGCCACCACGCCGGCGACCACGCCCATCCACAGCGGGAAGCCCGGCGGCAGCGTCAATGCCAGCAACAGCCCGGTGATGACAGCCGAGTAGTCCGAAAGGCGTCCGGCTTGCGTTCCGGTGCCGACGAAAAAACGCTCGGTCAGCAGGCAGGCCGCAGTAACGAGCATGATTGAAGCCAATGCCGATATGCCGTACTGGAAGACGTAGAAGGAGCAGATCGGCAGCAGCGAATACACCACGTGGCGCATGATGGTCTCGACCGTCTTCGCCGCCTG
>CAZYTN010000399.1:0-2324 GCA_964650115.1 uncultured Sulfuritalea sp. | reverse complement strand
AGCAGCTCAACGAAGGCGCCTCCCTGCTCCTGGCCCAGCGCAGCGCCTTGCTGAAAGTCGCCCAGGCCCATGAATGCTGGATTGCAGAGCCCACTCGGGACGGCGACCGGGAGGCGGGCATCCGCGCCGCGGGCGTGGTGATGTCGCTGTCCGCCGCGCTCATCCTTTATGACAATTATTTGTCGGCGATTGCCCCGTATCGTCAGGACCATGAATTCAGGCAGCATTTCAACCGCAGCGATCGCGGTTTTGACATCCCGGCGGGCACCCTCAACGAAATCGCAGTCAACTTTGCTTCGGTCGAGAATCGCCGGCGGACACGGCGGGCCATCGATTGGGTCGAGCGCAATGCCAAGGCGCTCAAGCCCGAGCCATTCGAGCAGTACGGCTACCTGTTGCGCTCGATCGAGCAAAGCCCGTCCCTGCACTTGGTGCGTCAGTTCAAGCCGTTGCAAGATTTCGGCGGCAACCTGGATTTTCTCGGCACGCTGAGCCTTGATACCCTGTTTGCATTGAAGAACGAAACCACCAATCTTTCCAGTCTGCTGTTTGGCAATACCATCGGTCTGGTCGAGACGCGGCGCGGCAAGCTGTACGACAGGCCCGGGATTGCGCCGCGAGTCAGGGAAAGCCTGAAGGCCGGCGACATCCTGGTCGAGAAGACCCCCTTTCGCCTGACCGACAGCTTTATTCCGGGGCACTGGGGGCATGCTGCGATCTGGGTCGGCGGCGAATCCGAACTTCGCGAGCTGGGGATTTGGGATCATCCCATGGTACGGCCCCACCAGGAATCGGTGAGGGCCGGTCGCGGCGTGGTTGAAGCGCTTCGTTCCGGCGTCCAGATGAACTCCATCGAGCATTTCCTCAACGTCGACGATTTGGGCGTGCTGCGCCACGGTGGATTGGACAGGAAGCAGTTGGCGGAGGTCGTGCTGCAGACGTTTCGCCAGATCGGCAAGGCCTACGATTTCAATTTCGACACTGAAACGACGCACCGCGTGTTCTGTTCCAAGCTCGTCTACCTCGTTTATGGCGACATGAAATGGCCTACCTCGCGCATGCTCGGGCGAGTCACCGTCAGTCCCGACAACATCGCTGCGCTTGCCACCAGCAACGGACCGCTGCAGGTGGCGCTGCTCTACCACGACGGGCAAGAAGTTGCGGAGCAGCCGCAACGGATGATGGACAGCCTGATCAGGGCCGAACGCTCTGCGCTGGCGCGCCGCGAAACCGAACGTCAGTTGCACGATTAGCCCCGAAAGATTCGACGCGCGACGGAATCGACATTGGCCTGAGCTTTCGTCGAAAACCGGATAGCAGACAAATGGCCAGGATTCTTGTGCTCTTTTCGACGACCGACGGCCACACCGTCAGGATATGCGAGCGGCTGAAGCAGGTGATGGAACGGCATGGGCATCAGGTCACGCTGGAATCCATTGCCGATTCACTCCCGCCGGACCTCGACGCTTTCGACAAGATCGTGATCGGCGCCAGCATTCGTTATGGCAGGCACAGCCAGCGGGTTGTCGATTTCGTCAACAGCAACCGGCCGCTGCTGGAGCGCAAGCCGAACGCTTTTTTCTCGGTCAATATCGTGGCCAGGAAGCCGGAGAAGAGCGACCCGGAAACCAATCCCTACCTGCGCAAGTTCCTCCGCCAGATCGAGTGGCGGCCCGGCAGGCTGGCTGTCTTTGCCGGCAAGCTGGATTATCCGCGATACGGCGTATTCGACCGTTTCATGATCCGCTTCATCATGCTGATCACCGGGGGTCCGACCGATCCCGCGACGGTGGTCGAATTCACCGACTGGAAAAAAGTCGAGGCTTTCGGTCGGGTGATCAGCGAGATGTAGGGCAAGTGCCCGGCAGAAATTACCGGGCATCATCCTGTTCTTTTTGTCGCATTCTGGCGGCTGGTGAATGCGCGGCCGCATTCACCTCCCACCGGCATTTCTCGAAAGCCATCTGGCCGGGCACGCCGCGCCGGTTGCTGGCGAAGCCGCGTGCGGTCAGGAACTGCCGCAGATCGCGCGCCAGTTCGGGTTTGCCGCAGGCCATCAGGCGCGAGTCGGCGAGGCTCGGCGTCGTGCCGGCGGACTTTTCGAGGCGGCCATCCGCCGGCAGCAGCGGAATGCGTTGCGCCAGCGCCAACTATCGGTGTATCAATGCTATAAAGGCAAAGCGATGCCGACCCCTTGCCACTCCATCACTTTCCCGAATTGTCGCGGGCTTCGGTCGCCGGGCGCTTGATGGATACGCGTCGCGATACGCCGTGGCTGGTGCGCATTCACCATCGAATGCGCGCCACCTCCTTCGCCATCGCCT
>CAZYTN010000398.1:0-2326 GCA_964650115.1 uncultured Sulfuritalea sp. | reverse complement strand
TCAACACGGCCGGCGGTGTCGACGATCTTCTGCTTGCCGGTATAGAACGGATGGCAGGCAGAGCAGACTTCGATATGCAGCGGCTTGATGCTGGTGGATTGAGTCGTAAACTTGTTGCCGCAACTGCAGGTAACTTCAATCTCGGCGTACTTCGGGTGAATAGCGTCTTTCATTTCGATGTCCTTTGTTTGCAGGCGCGGTTCGTGGGTTTGGCGAACCGACAGAGCCAGACATTATCCGTTAATTTGGCTCCGGGCGCAAATCAAATCAGCGCTGGCGCATGGCGTCGAAGAACTCGCCGTTGTTCTTGGTGGCCTTGACCTTGTCCAGCAGGAATTCCATGGCTTCCATGTCGTCCATGTTGTACAGGAGTTTGCGCAGGATCCACATTTTCTGCAGCACGGCGGGGACCAGCAGGAGCTCTTCGCGGCGGGTGCCGGAACGATTGACGTTGATTGCCGGGTAGACGCGCTTCTCGGCCATCTTGCGGTCGAGGTGGATTTCCATGTTGCCGGTGCCCTTGAATTCCTCGTAGATCACGTCGTCCATGCGCGAGCCGGTTTCGATCAGCGCGGTGGCGATGATGGTCAGCGAGCCGCCTTCCTCGACGTTGCGCGCGGCGCCGAAGAAGCGCTTGGGCTTTTGCAGGGCGTTGGCATCGACGCCGCCGGTCAGGACCTTGCCCGAGGCCGGCTGCACGGTGTTGTAGGCGCGCGCCAGGCGGGTAATGGAGTCGAGCAGGATGACCACGTCGCGCTTGTGCTCGACCAGACGCTTGGCCTTTTCGATGACCATTTCGGCGACCTGGACATGACGCGTGGCCGGCTCGTCGAAGGTCGAGGCAACCACTTCGCCCTTGACCGTGCGGGTCATTTCCGTGACTTCTTCGGGCCGTTCGTCGATCAGCAGGACGATCAGCGTGACATCGGGATGGTTGCTGGTAATGGCATGGGCAACGTGCTGCATCAGCACGGTCTTGCCGGCTTTGGGCGGCGATACGATGAGGCCGCGCTGGCCCTTGCCGATCGGCGCGATCATGTCGATGACGCGGCTGGTGATGTTCTCGTCGCTGCGGATGTCGCGTTCGATCAGCATATGTTCCGTCGGATGCAACGGCGTCAGATTCTCGAACAGAATCTTGTGTTTCGACGCCTCCGGCGATTCGCCATTGACGCGGTCGACCTTGACCAGCGCGAAATAGCGCTCGCCTTCCTTGGGGGAGCGTATCTCGCCTTCAATCGTGTCGCCGGAACGCAGGTTGAAGCGGCGCACCTGGCTCGGGCTGATGTAGATGTCGTCGGTGCTGGCGAGGTAGGACGACTCGGGCGAGCGGAGGAAGCCGAAACCGTCGGGCAGGATTTCCAGCACGCCGTCGCCGAAGATGGTCTCGCCTTTCCTTGCCTCGTTCTTCAGCAACGCATACATCAGGTCCTGTTTGCGCAGCCGGTTGGCGTTTTCGATATTGTTGGCGGCGGCCATCTCCAGCAACTGGCTGACATGATGGGCTTTGAGCTCGGAAAGGTGCATGGACTACCTGCGCGGGAATTCCGGCGTATTGCGCCGGAACAGGGGGGTGTAGGGGATGAATTCGCGAACGAATTCGATCAGGAAGGGAACCGGATCGGCGCCAATGAGGCTTTGGCGCCCGTCTTGCTTTGCAACGGCCCGGAATCAGGCTCCGGGCCGAAATGTAACGGGATCAGAGATTGCTGTCAATGAATGCCGTGAGTTGCGATTTTGACAGGGCGCCGACTTTTTGCGCCTCGACGGTGCCGCCCTTGAACAAAAGCAGGGTCGGAATGCCGCGGATGCCGAACTCGCCAGGCACCTTCGGGTTGTCGTCGATGTTCAGCTTGGCCACGCGCAGCTTGCCGGAATAATCCTTGGCTACTTCGTCGAGAATCGGGGCGATCATCTTGCAGGGGCCGCACCATTCGGCCCAGAAGTCGACCAGGGTCGGTATGGCGGAGTCGAGCACTTCCGCTTTGAAAGTGCTGTCGGTAACGTGGTGAATATGTTCGCTCATGGATTCCTCTGGGAGTTTTTGCGTTCCGGTTGCCGCGGGGTGCCACGCTTAGGGCCGGGTGGCGCAATGAATTGCAGCGAAGCAGTCGCATGCAGGGCCGAATCCTAGCAAAAAATTTCCATCGTGGCGAACTCTGCCTTGTGCCAATAGCCCGCGACGATGGTACATTGTTCGTCCAAACCGGAGCGTAACCATGACCTACGTTGTCACCGAATCCTGCATCAAATGCAAGTACACGGATTGTGTGGATGTCTGCCCTGTGGATTGTTTCCATGAGGGGCCGAACTTCCTTGTGATCGA
>CAZYTN010000397.1:0-2327 GCA_964650115.1 uncultured Sulfuritalea sp. | reverse complement strand
GCCGATTCCGCCGAATGGGTGCAGCAGTTCAAGCGCGCCGCGCTGGATGACACGATTTATGTGCTGACGCCGCAGGACAAGGTGATCGATTTGCCGCGCGGCGCCACCGCGCTGGATTTTGCCTATCGCCTGCATACCGATCTCGGTCACCGCTGTCGCGGCGCCAAGATCGACGGCCACATGGCTTCGCTCAGCACCCCCCTGCAAAACGGGCAGCGCGTGGAGATTGTCAGCGTCAAGAGCGGCGGGCCGTCGCGCGACTGGCTGAATCCGGCGCAGGGCTATCTTGCGACGTCGCGCGCGCGGTCGAAGGTCAAGCAATGGTTTGCCGCGCAGGACGAGGCCGAACTGCTCACCCAGGGGCGGGGGCTCGTCATGCGCGAGTTGCAGCGCGAGGGGCAGACCCAGACCAATCTCGACGAACTGGCCGCGAAGCTCGGGCTGAAGAGTGCGGATGCGCTGTTTCTTGCGGCGGCCCGCGGCGAGGTCGGCTTGCGGGCGATCGACGTCGCCCTGCGCGGCGGCGCCGAACCCCTGCCGCCCGAGCCGGAAATTCATACCCGCAAGAGCCGCGCCGGCGAAAGCCGGATTCTGGTGGTGGGCGTGGACAAGCTGCTGACCCAGGTCGGCACCTGCTGCAAGCCGATGCCGCCCGACGCCATCACCGGCTTCGTCACGCGCGGCAAGGGAATCTCCATCCACAGGGTCGAATGCATAAACTTTCGCAACATGGCGGCACGCAATCCGGAACGGGTCATCGGCGCCGAATGGGGCGCGCAGTCAGGTGCCGTCTATCCGGTCGATCTGCTGGTCGACGCGGGGGATAGACAGGGCTTGCTGCGCGACATCTCGGACATCCTGTCGCGCGAGAAGATCAATGTCACGGCGGTCAAGACCCAGTCCAGAGGGGGCATGGCACACATGAACTTTACGGTTGAGTTGCCGGACAAGGGTGCCCTGAAGAAGGTATTATCCCTGCTGCATGAAGTGCCGGGCGTGGTTCGTGCCGATCGACGCTGAGAAATCGGTGGCGCCCGAGTTGTTTATGTGAAACAACTCGTTCGAAGCGATTGGTGATGGACGAGCGAAGCGAGCAAATTGGAAGCCTCCCCGCGAGGGGGCGAGGCGGGGTTTCGCACCGCATGCGGTGCGCCGCCGCAGCCGGCTGGCTGTGCAAAGCCAGCCGTGGGCCGCGCAGCGGATGGGAGGGGCGGGCCTTTATGCCGCCTTTCGCGTTATTCATCATCAGGGGTGGCGAGTCACCATGAAAGTTGCCATGATCTCCACGAGAGTCCGAATGTGAATTCAATAGCGATCGACAGTACAAGGGCCCACCGCTGGGTCGAGGCCAACGGCTACCGGGTACGGACGGCATCCTTTGTCCTGACCGGCCTGCCGATAGGCCTGCACATACTGCCGCAGGGCTATGGCCTCGTCGTCTGGGCCTTGTTCGTGCTGCAATTCCTGATCTATCCACATTTGATCCACTGGCTTACCCGTGACGCCGGGAATCGGGAGCGGACCGAACTCAACAGCATGATCATTGACGCCGTGCTGTGCGGCGCATGGGCCGCGGCCCTCGGATTTCCCTTGTGGATCACCGTCGCCCTGTTCCTCGCCAACTTGTTGAACCATACGATAACTCGCGGCGTGCCGGGCATTTTGATCTGCCCCCTGGCGTTTACCAGCGGCGCCCTGGCCTCGACGACGGTGATCGCATTCCATGTTTCCTCGGACACCAACGGCCTGGTGACCCTGGCTTCCATTGTCGGTACCGCGGCCTATCTGTCCTTGATAGGCATTGAGTTCTTCGCCTACATTCGGCAATTGCACCACGTGCAGGATTCGCTGGATAGCCAGAAAAACTCGCTCGAAGTGGCCAACTCGATCCTGCACGAGCAGATCGCGAAAATTCAGGATTTGCAGGAGAAGCTGCGTGACCAGGCCAACCGCGATTCGCTGACCGGACTCTTCAATCGCCGCTACCTCGAGGGTACGCTGGAGCGCGAACTGGCGCGCTGCAAGCGGGAGGGGGCGCCGCTGACCATGTTGCTGCTCGATGTCGATCACTTCAAGCTGGTCAACGATACCTATGGGCATCAGGCGGGCGATGAAGTGTTGCGGGTTTTCGGCCAGTTGCTGCAGGAAAACGCGCGCACCGAGGATATCGTCTGTCGCTACGGCGGCGAAGAGTTCCTCCTCGTCTTGCCCAAGATGCCGCTGGATATCGCACGTGAGCGCGGCGCCTACCTGCTGAAGCTCTTCGAGGACAGGACAGTCTCGTTTGGCGAACTGCGCATCCGGATCACGACCTCGATCGGCATCGC
>CAZYTN010000396.1:0-2327 GCA_964650115.1 uncultured Sulfuritalea sp. | reverse complement strand
TGGGTCAGGATGAAGCCGTCCATGCACACCATCACCGGCAGCGACAGTTCCTCGGCCAGCTTGAAGGCCTGGATGTGCAGGTCGAGCGCTTCCTGGTTGGTCTCGGCGAAGAGCTGAATCCAGCCGCAGTCGCGCTGCGAGAGCGAATCGGAGTGGTCGTTCCAGATGTTGATCGGCGCGCCGATGGCGCGGTTGGCCACGGTCATCACGATCGGCAGGCCGAGGCCGGAGGCGTTGTACACCGCTTCGACCATGAACAGCAGGCCTTGTGACGCGGTCGCCGTGTAGGTGCGGGCGCCGGTGGCCGAGGAGCCGATGGCCACCGACATCGCGGCGAACTCGGATTCGACGTTGATGAATTCGCAATCCTTGAGCTCGCCGGACTTGACCATCTCGCCGATGCCCTCGACGATGTGGGTCTGCGGCGAGATCGGATAGGCGCAGATGACTTCGGGCCGGCACAGCGCGACGGCCTCGGCGACGGCGTGGGAACCTTCACATTGCTTAAGCATGATCTGCCCTCCGCTGGGCCGCCCCGAGGGGGGCAGCGAACGAAGTGAGCGTGGGGGCCGTTCTTGCCTCCTCGCGGCGCGCGTCTTCCATTTCGGCGCGAACGATGTCGTAGGCCTCGGTGGCACCGGCGATGTTGCCGGCGGCGACCTTGCCCGAGAACTTGTCGTTGATGGCCATCACCACCGATTCGAGCTTGATCACGCCCGACACGGCGGCAAAGCCGCCGAGCAGCGGCACATTCGGCATCGGCCGGCCGACATGCTTGCGGCTCAGGTCGGTCGCCGCGACGGTACACAGGCGCTCGTGCGGCCACTCGCGCAGGAAGTCGCCGAGGCCGAGTTCCTCGAAAGTCTTGTTGGTGTTGATCAGGATGTAGCCGCCCTTCTTCAGTCCGGCGAAGACATCGACCTGGTGCAGCAGGGTCGGGTCCTGGATGATCAGCGCGTCGGGTTCCATGATCGGTTCGCGCAGGCGGATTTCCTTGTCGGCGATGCGGCAGAAGGCCACCACTGGCGCGCCGGTGCGCTCCGAACCGAAACTGGGGAAGGCCTGCGCATGGCGCCCCTCCTGGAAAGCCGCGATGGAGAGCATTTCGGCTGCCGTAACGACGCCCTGACCGCCCCGGCCGTGGATTCGAACCTGGAACATGATTTCCCCTTGTTATTTGGCGAGCAAAGTGACTTTACGCCTTGCCGCACCGAATGGGAATCAGGGAAATGCGCAATGCGGCAGCCCGGCCCGCGCCCGACCGGTACAATTGCGCCTTTACCCGCATTCAGGCTGCCCCATGAAACACATCACCGACGACGTTCGCATTCGCGAGATCAAGGAGCTTTCGCCTCCCGGTCACATCCTGCGTGAATTTCCGACCACCGACGCAGCGGCGGAGACCACTTATCAGGCGCGCCAGGCCGTGCATCGCGTGCTGCACGGCGCCGACAGCCGGCTGGTCGTCGTCGTCGGACCGTGCTCGATCCACGACTACGAGGCCGCGCTGGAGTATGCGCGCAAGCTGCACCAGGAAGCGGTGCTCCACGCCGACGACCTGCTGATCCTGATGCGGGTGTATTTCGAGAAGCCGCGCACCACGGTGGGCTGGAAAGGACTGATCAACGATCCGCGCATGGACGGCAGCTTCCGCATCAACGATGGCCTGCGCCTGGCGCGGAAGCTCCTGTGGGAACTGGGCGAGCTCGGCCTGCCGGCGGCGACGGAATTTCTCGACACCATCACGCCGCAATACACGGCGGATTTGATCAGCTGGGGCGCCATCGGCGCGCGCACCACCGAGTCGCAGGTGCATCGCGAACTGGCCTCGGGCCTGTCCTGCCCGGTCGGTTTCAAGAACGGTACCGACGGCAACTTGCGCATTGCGGTCGATGCGATCAAGGCCGCGGCCAGCCCGCACCATTTTCTGTCGGTGACCAAGGCCGGCCATTCGGCCATCGTCTCGACCAACGGCAACGAGGACTGCCACGTCATCCTGCGCGGCGGCAAGGCGCCGAACTACGACGCCGCGGCGGTGGAAGCGGCCTGCGCCGAACTGGGCAAGGCCGGTCTTGCGGCGCGGGTCATGATCGATTTCTCGCACGCCAACAGCAGCAAGCAGTTCAAGCGCCAGATCGACGTCGCGCGCGATGTCGCGGCCCAGATGGCGGCCGGCGAAGAGCGCATTTTCGGCGTCATGATCGAGTCGAATCTCAGGGAAGGCCGCCAGGACCTGGCCCCCGGCAAACCGCTCGAATACGGCGTATCCGTCACCGATGCCTGCCTCGGCTGGGACGACACGCTGGTCGCGCTGGACATTCTGGCCA
>CAZYTN010000395.1:0-2337 GCA_964650115.1 uncultured Sulfuritalea sp. | reverse complement strand
TGGTCAAGGGCGACCTGCGCGGCATCCTGCGCGCGCGGGCGCTGTCCGTCGCCACCGTCGGCAACATGCGGCAGAACCTGGCCTTCGCTTTTCTCTACAATGCGCTTGGCGTCCCCCTGGCTGCCGGGCTGTTGTACCCATTCACCGGCTTGTTGCTGTCGCCCCTGATTGCGGCGCTGGCCATGAGTTTCAGTTCGGTCTCGGTCATCACCAACGCCTTGCGCCTGCGCCGCACTGAAATATGAGGCGAAGACAGGTTTGCCGGGCATGTCCGCGCTGCGAGGGAGCAGGCCCATAGCGCCTCTCGGCAGGCGCAAGTTTTTTTCACGCACTGACAGATGAAGGAGGTATCACCCATGAATCGCTACGCATTTCTCGTCCTCTGCGCAACACTGATGTTCCCCGCCGCGCCGGCGCTTGCGGCGCCCGAACCCGTTGCGCTGGCCGACGGCGTCATCAGGAAGCTGGATCGAGCTTCCGGCACCATCACCATCACCCATGGAGAGATTGCCAATCTCAACATGGGCGCCATGACCATGAGCTTCAAGGCCAAGACCCCGGCCCTGCTGAAGACGTGGAAGGAAGGCGACAAGATTCGCTTCCGCGCGGCCGAGGTCAAGGGCGAGCTGACCGTGCTCAGCATCGAAGCGGCGAAGTAGGTCGTGACTTCCCAACTTGTGCTGCTGGCGGCGGCGCTGGCTGCCGCGGTCGCGACGGCGCACGCCGAGCCGGCCGAGCGGCCGATCGGCAGCAATGTCGAGAGCCTGCTCGACTACGCCAGGGCCAGGAATCCGGAATACGCCGCCATGCGCCTGGAAGCCGAGGCGGCCGCGGAACGCGTCTATCCGGCCGGCGCGCTGCCCGACCCGATGCTGCGCATGGAACTGCAGAACATCACCAATTACCCTGCCGAAACCAATGCCAACCTGCTGCCCAGCCGCGTCGGCAGCACCAAATACACCCTGACCCAGCCGCTGCCGTTCTGGGGCAAGCGCGATCTCAAGCGCGAAGTGGCCGCAGCCGAAGCCGAGGCGGCGCAGGGCAAGGCCGGTCTCACCTGGAGCGAACAGGCGGCGCGGATCAAGACCGCGTATGCCCAGTATTTCGCCGTGGGCAGGCTGATCGGGCTGAACCGGGAAGTCATCGACCTGATCGATCGCCTCGACGGCATCACCCAGGCGCGCTATGCCGGCGGGCTGGCGCCGCAGCAGGACGCGATTCGCGTCCAGGTGGAACGCACGGCCATGAGGGGCGAACTGATCCAGATGGAAACCGAGCATCATCATGCGCGGGCACGCCTGAATGCCGCGCTGGCGCGTCCCGCGCAGTCACCCCTGGCCACCCCGGAACGCCTGCGGCCGCTGCCTGCTGCCGCCCGGCTCGATTACACGGCGCTGGAGGAGCGTCTGCGCGGCAGGAATCCGCAACTGTTCGCCGACGACGCCAGGATACGCGCGGCGGAAAAGAACCGCGACCTGACCTATCGCAACCGCTATCCGGATTTCGCCGTCGGCGTCTCGCCGATCCAGATGCGCAACCGCGTCAATGAGTGGGAGCTGATGCTCGAATTCAACGTCCCGCTGCAGCAGGAAAGCCGCCGCAGCCAGGAACGCGAGGCCGAGAAGATGATCGACGTCGCCCGCGCGCGCAAGGACGCCAGCGCCAACCAGTTGCTGGCCGATCTTGCCGAGAACCTTTCCGCCTTCGATGGTGCGCGGCGCACGGAAATGCTGACCCAGACCAGCCTGCTGCCGCAGGCCGACCTCACCTTCCAGGCGGCGCTCGCCGGTTACGAGAATGGCCGCGTGGATTTCGCCACCCTGCTCGACGCGCAGCGACAGATTCGCAAGGCGAAGCAGGACGTCATCAAGGCGCAGGCCGAACAACAGACCCGCCTGGCGGATATCGAACGATTGATCGGGGAAGACCTATGAGATATGCAACTCCGGCCGTGCTCGCGGCGCTGCTGTTGGCCGTCGGCGGCGGTTACTGGCTGGGCAAGGGGACAAAAGTCGGCGCTGGCGACACGGCGGCGGCTCCTGCCGCGGCGACCATGGCCGCCCCCACCACCACTGCCCCCGCGCCGCGCAAGCTGCTCTATTACCGCAATCCGATGGGCCTGGCGGACACCTCGCCGGTGCCGAAGAAGGATTCCATGGGCATGGAGTACGTCGCGGTTTATGAGGGCGAGGACGGGGCCGCCGACCCGGGCGCCGCGCCGGGCGAGGTGAAGATCAGCACCGAGAAGGTACAGAAACTCGGAGTCAGGACCGAGCCTGCCGGTCTGCGCGCGCTGGACCGGACCGTCCGCGCCGCCGGCCGCATCGAGCCGGACGA
>CAZYTN010000394.1:0-2338 GCA_964650115.1 uncultured Sulfuritalea sp. | reverse complement strand
ACCAATCCCAGCACCGCCGAGGGTCGCGCGGCGCTGGTGTACGCGGCGAAACCCCTGTTGCAGAAGATGTCCGCGCCGATTTTGCGGGTTCAACTGACCAAGGAAATTGCCCACCGCGCACAAGTGTCGCAAGCCGAAGTCGAAGCCCAGTGCGGCCTCAAGCCCCTGGCCCGCAGCCGTTATGCGCCGGCGCAGATGAAGCAGCGCCCGATACCTTCCTCGATCGAATACAAACTACTGCAGATCGTGCTGCACAAGCCGGAATGGGCGGCCCGCCTGCCACTCGACCTGATCGATCGCCAACGGGTGGAAGGCGAGGCGCTGTGCGCCATTACCGACGCCATCGAACACGGCGAACTGCCCGCTGGCGGCTTCGGCATGCTGCTGGAGTTCTTCCGCGATACCCCGCACGAGGCGCTTATCGCCGCCATCGCTGCCAACATGGTGGAAGAGGTCGATCTGGCTGCCCTCGAAGGCGTCTTCAACGATTCCATCCTGCGCCTGCGCCACTCGGCCATCACCGCAGAGATCGAGCAGCTTACCGCCCGCGCCAGACAGGGCCTGAGTGCGGAAGAAAGGCAGCGGCTGGCCGAACTGCTGGCAAAGAAGCATCCCGGGACGTCGTCCGCGGCGGGTGGACCCCCGTCTGTGATATAATTCTCGGTTCTTCAGCGCTTTCACGGCGCGCTGAGTCGACCTGGCCGCGTTTGTCGCGGCGTTCCCCTGGCCTGCAGCACCGCGCCGTAAATGTGCTCCAGCCGAGGATAGTCATGTCGAAGGTAACCGCCAAGCACAGCAAGTCGAAGGCCGCCGCCAAACCGGTCGCGAAGAAATCCGTGCCGCAAAGGCCGGGTCCGGCCAAAAAACCTGCGCCGGCGAAAAAGCTTGCCCCAGCCAAAGCTCCGGCCAAAAAAGCTCCGGTCAAAGCCTCCGCTGCCAAGGCGCCCGTCAAAAGCATCGCCGTTAAAGTTCCGGCCAAAGTCGTTGCGGCCAAGGCGCCGGCAAAGGCCGCTGCCGAAAAAACCGCCAAGGCTTTGGCGCCGGCAGCCGTCGCGCCTGCGCCCGCCAAGCCTGCACCCCAGCCGATAGCCGCCAAATCCGTCGCCAAGGCCATCGCCGAATCGCGCGGCCGCAAGAGCCGGGAAAAACTGATCGCCCCCGAAGCCAAGCTGGTCGATCTGGACACCAAGCGCACTCGATTGAAAACCCTGATCGCGCTGGGCAAGGAACGCGGCTACCTGACCTACGCCGAGATCAACGACCATCTGCCCGACGACCTGGTCGATGCAGAGCAGATCGAATCGATCATCTCGACCTTCAACGACATGGCGATCCAGGTCTTCGACGAGGCTCCGGCCGTCGATGACCTGCTGCTCAACGAATCCGCCCCGGCGCCCGTGGATACCGCTGAAGTCGAGGAAGAAGCCGAACAGGCGCTGTCCACGGTTGATTCGGAATTTGGCCGCACCACCGACCCGGTGCGCATGTACATGCGCGAAATGGGCTCGGTCGAACTCCTCACCCGCGAAGGCGAGATCGAAATCGCCAAACGCATCGAGGATGGCCTGAAGCACATGATCATGGCGATTTCCGCCTGCCCCACCACGATTGCCGAAATGCTGGAAACAGCCGGCAAGGTGGCGCGCGACGAGATGCGCATCGACGAACTGGTCGATGGCCTGATCGACCCGAACGCCTCGGACGAAGACATCGAGGCGCTGGCCGAAGACGAAGAACTGGAAGTCGAAGAGGATACCGAGGACGAGGACGACGACGGCAGCGCGCGGATTTCCGCCTCCTTGCTGCAATTGAAGCAGGATGCCCTCGAGCGTTTCTCGGTGATCCACGCCCTGTTCGCCAAGCTGCAGCCGACGCTGGCGCGCAAGGGCTCGCAGGACAAGGGCTACCTGCGCCTGCAGAAGCAGATTTCCGACGAACTGATGAACATCCGCTTCACCGCCAAGTCGATCGAGCGCCTGTGCGACTCGGTGCGCGGCATGGTCGAAGCGGTGCGCAGCCACGAACGCAAGATCCTGCATCTTTGCGTGGACAAGGCGCACATGCCGCGCGCGCAGTTCATCAAGACCTTCCCTGGTCACGAGACGGACATGGAGTGGCTCAAGCACGAAGTGCAGTCGGGCAAACCCTATTGCTCGCAACTGATGCGTGCCGCGCCGAACATCCTTGAAGAGCAGCAACGCCTGATCGACCTGCAGAACCGCATCGGCATTCCGCTCAAGGAACTCAAGGACATCAACAAGCAGATGTCCACCGGCGAAGCCAAGGCGCGTCGCGCCAAGCGCGAAATGACCGAGGCCAACCTGCGCCTGGTGATCTC
>CAZYTN010000393.1:0-2339 GCA_964650115.1 uncultured Sulfuritalea sp. | reverse complement strand
ACCCGCAAGGGTCCGCGCAAGGCGATTTCGATGGGCAAGAAGTAAACCAGGAACCAACACATGGCTAAGACCGCAACCAAAGTTCGCAAGAAGGTCAAGAAGAACGTCGCCGAAGGCATCGCGCACGTTCACGCTTCCTTCAACAACACCATCATCACCATCACCGACCGCCAGGGCAACGCCTTGTCGTGGGCCACTTCCGGCGGTGCCGGCTTCAAGGGTTCGCGCAAGTCGACTCCATTCGCCGCGCAGATTGCCGCCGAAGCCGCCGGCAAGGCTGCTCAGGAGTGTGGTGTAAAGAATCTCGAAGTTCGCATCAAGGGCCCTGGCCCCGGGCGCGAATCGGCAGTGAGGGCGCTTAATGCGCTTGGCATGAAGATCACCAGCATAACCGACATTACCCCGATTCCCCACAACGGATGCCGGCCGCCCAAGCGCCGCCGCATCTAAGGCAATAAGGATACGACACCCATGGCCCGCAACCTAGACGCCAAGTGCCGCCAGTGCCGCCGCGAGGGCGAAAAGTTGTTCCTCAAAGGCGAAAAGTGCTTCACTGACAAATGTTCCGTCGAACGCCGTGCCTACGCGCCCGGCCAGCACGGGCAGAAATCCGGACAGCGTTTGTCCGGTTTCGGCACACAACTGCGCGAAAAACAAAAGATCCGTCGCATTTACGGCGTTCTTGAGCGGCAGTTCCGCAAGGTGTTCGGCGACGCCGAGCGCAAGAAGGGACAGACAGGCGAGAATCTGCTGAAGCTGCTGGAAGGCCGCCTCGACACGGTGGCTTACCGCATGGGGTTCGGCGTGTCGCGCGCCGAGGCGCGCCAGGTGGTTCGCCACAACGGTGTGCTGATCAACGGCAAGCGCGTGAACATCCCTTCTTACAGCGTTCGCCCGGGGGACGTGATCCAGCTGCTCGACAGTACTCGCGGGCACTTGCGCACCAAGGCGGCGCTGGAAGCCGCCGAGTCGCGGGGTTTCCCCGTGTGGCTCGAAGTGGACGTCAAGGCCGGCAAGGGTATCTTCAAGTCATACCCGGCGCGCGAAGATCTGCCGCCGTCAATCAGCGAAGGCCTGGTTGTCGAACTGTATTCTCGCTAACAAGTAGTTTTGCGCCTGGCGTCTACCCGACGCCAGGCGTCGTACATTTGAAGGAATGCACATGCACACACTTCTGAAGCCCCGCAGTATCGATGTCCAGCAGCTTTCGCCGCTGCATGCCCGTGTGGTCATGGAGCCGTTCGAGCGAGGCTATGGTCACACGCTGGGTAACGCCCTGCGCCGCATTCTGCTCTCCTCCATGGAGGGTGTCGCTCCGACCGAGGTTTCCATTGAAGGCGTGCTGCACGAGTATTCGACGCTGGATGGTGTTCGCGAGGACGTGGTCGATGTGTTGTTGAATCTCAAGGGCGTAGTGTTGAAGATGCACAATCGTCGCGAAGCTACCCTCACGCTCTCCCGTAACGGCGAGGGCGTGGTTACTGCGCGCGACATCGAAACAACCCACGATGTGGAAATCGTGAACCCTGATCACGTGATCGCTCACATTGCGCCGGGCGGCAAGCTCAACATGCAGATTCGCGTCGAATCCGGCCGCGGCTACGTGCCGGCCAACCAGCGCGAAATTGCCCGCGAAAACCGCGCCATCGGCCAGATCATGCTGGATGCATCGTTCAGCCCGGTGCGCCGGGTCAGCTATTCGGTCGAGTCCGCCCGCGTCGAGCAGCGCACCGACCTCGACAAGCTGATTCTCGACATCGAAACCAACGGCGCGATCGACAATGCCGAGGAAGCCGTGCGCACCGCGGCCCGCATCCTGATGGAGCAACTTTCGGTGTTCGCGGACCTTGAAGGCACCCCGATGTCCGCCGAGGCGCCCAAGCAGACTTCCGTGGATCCGGTTCTGGTACGCCCGGTCGATGACCTCGAACTGACAGTGCGTTCTGCCAACTGTTTGAAGGCCGAGAACATCTATTACATCGGCGACCTGATCCAGCGTACCGAAACCGAGTTGCTCAAGACCCCGAATCTGGGTCGCAAGTCGCTCAACGAAATCAAGGAAGTTCTGGCTTCACGCGGCCTGACTCTGGGCATGAAGCTTGAAAGCTGGCCGCCGGCCGGGCTGGAGAAGCTGTCCTGATGCCTTGAAGGACGGGCCCTGGCCCGGAGTTTTACTGCTTCACTCGCTGTACTGAAAGCAATACTCGATAACCATTAACCGGCCACTTGCATTGCGCGGTGGCCGCAAAAAACGAGGGAATCAAAATGCGTCACGGTAACGGACTTCGCAAACTCAATCGGACCTCGGCACATCGCCAGGCGATGCTGCGCAACATGGC
>CAZYTN010000392.1:0-2351 GCA_964650115.1 uncultured Sulfuritalea sp. | reverse complement strand
TCGATGATCAGGTCGCAGCCCTTGAGCAGTTCGAGATTGTCGTCGTAGTTGGCGACCTCGATGCAGGCCGCATCGTCCTTGTTGCCCAGCGGCGCCGGGCTGAGTTTCCTGAGGCCTTCGATGGCCTTGAGGACGATGGCATTTTTCGCACCCTCCCTGGCCGGCAGGTCGAACAGCACCACGGGTACCTTGGCATTGACGCAATGGGCGGCGATCTGCGCGCCCATCACCCCGGCGCCGAGCACGGCGACTTTCCTGACGATGAAATTGCTCATGATGCTCCTCGCTTAAAAGAGTTCTGCTTCGAGTTCCAATAGGGATTGGGCGCCGGAACGCGCCTGGCGTATCAGCATGGCGGTTTCCGGCAGCAGGCGGGCAAAGTAGAAACGCGCGGTGGCGAGCTTGGCCTTGTAGAAATCATCGCCGGAATCCTGCTTGTCCAACGCGATCTTCGCCATGCGGGCGAAGAAGTAGCCATACACCAGATGGCCGACCACGCGCAGGTAGGGCACAGCGGCGGCGCCGACCTCGTCCTGGTTCTGCATGGCCTTCATGCCGATTTCCGTGGTCAGCTTGCTCACCTTGTCGCCGAGGTCGGCCAGCGGCGTGACGAACTCGTTCATGGCTTCGTCGGTACCGTTATCCTCGACGAAGGCCTGCACCAGGGCGCCGAATTTTTTCAGTTTCGCGCCGTTGTCCATCAGGATCTTGCGCCCCAGCAGGTCGAGCGACTGGATGGTGTTGGTGCCCTCGTAGATCATGTTGATGCGGGCGTCGCGCACGTACTGCTCCATGCCGGTGCCGCGGATGAAGCCCATGCCGCCATGAACCTGCATGGCTTCGGAGGTGGAGATCCAGCCATTGTCGGTCATGAAGGCCTTGATGATCGGCGTCAGCAGCGTCACCAGGTCGGCCGCTTCCTTGCGCGCTGATTCGTCCGGGTGATTCAGTTCGCGGTCGATCATCAGCGCGACGAAGGAGGAAAAGGCGCGTCCGCCTTCGGCATAGGCCTTCGCCGTCAGCAGCATGCGCCGCACGTCGGGGTGCACGATGATCGGATCGGCCGGCTGGTCCGGCGCCTTCGGCCCGGACAGGCTGCGCATCTGCAGACGCTCCCTGGCGTAGACCAGCGAATTCTGGAAAGCCACTTCGGTCAGTCCCAGACCCTGCATGCCGACCCCGAGGCGCGCCGCGTTCATCATGACGAACATGGCGTTGAGGCCCTTGTGCGGCTGGCCGATCAGCCAGCCAGCGGCCTCGTCGAGGTTCATCTGGCAGGTCGAGTTGCCGTGGATGCCCATCTTCTCTTCGAGCGCGCCGCAGGTGATGGCATTGCGCGCGCCGAGGCTGCCGTCGGCCTTGGGAATGAACTTGGGCACCACGAACAGCGAAATTCCCTTGGTGCCGGCCGGCGCATCGGGCAGGCGCGCCAGCACCAGATGCACGATGTTCTCCGCCATGTCGTGCTCGCCGGCGGAGATGAAGATCTTGCCGCCCGTGATCCTGTAGCTGCCGTCGGCCTGGGGCACGGCCTTCGAGCGCAGCAGGCCGAGGTCGGTGCCGCAGTGCGGCTCGGTCAGGCACATGGTGCCGGTCCATTGCCCCGAGACCAGCTTGGGCAGGTAGAGCGCCTGCAGCTCGGGCGTGCCGTGCTCGTGCAGGCATTCGTAGGCGCCGTGCGACAGTCCGGGATACATGTACCAGGCCTGGTTGGACGAGTTCAGCATTTCAGACAGGGAGTTATAAACCACGATCGGAAGCCCCTGGCCGCCGTACTCGGGATCGCAGGTCAGCGAAGGCCAGCCGGCCTCGACGAACTGGCGGTAGGCCTCCTTGAAGCCGGTCGGCGTGGTCACCTCGTGGGTCTCGGCATTCAGCCGGCAGCCTTCGACGTCGCCCACTGCGTTCAGCGGGAACAGCACCTTGGAGGCGAACTTGGCGCCCTCCTCAAGGATCTGGTTGACGGTGCCGATATCGACCTCGGCGTATGCCGGCAAGGCCTTGAGTTCGCTGCCGACATCGAGCAGTTCGTGCAGGACGAAGTGCATGTCGCGCAAGGGGGCGTTGTATTGGCCCATGGTGTCCTCCTGTGTCTTATTGGCTACCCGCAGCCGTCCGCTAGCGAACGATCGTTTCAAACAAACGTTTTAATACTACCGCAGTTTGCCGGTCGGGTGTAGTTGCCCCGCTCTAAATTCAGCGAAGGAAGTTGCGGCTGATTTCGCGGAACAGCTCGGAGTCGGCCTTGCGCAGCCACTCGAAGGCCACCATCTCGCGGCTGACGATGCTTGCGCCGGCCTCGCGCATGCGCGCCAGGGCAAGCGCCTTGTCCGCATCGCGGCGCGAGCCGA
>CAZYTN010000391.1:0-2354 GCA_964650115.1 uncultured Sulfuritalea sp. | reverse complement strand
AGGCGCGTCGCGCCAAGCGCGAAATGACCGAGGCCAACCTGCGCCTGGTGATCTCGATCGCCAAGAAATACACCAACCGCGGCCTGCAGTTCCTCGACCTGATCCAGGAAGGCAACATCGGCCTGATGAAGGCGGTGGACAAGTTCGAATACCGCCGCGGCTACAAGTTCTCGACCTATGCCACCTGGTGGATCCGCCAGGCCATCACGCGCTCCATCGCGGATCAGGCGCGCACCATCCGCATTCCGGTGCACATGATCGAGACCATCAACAAGATGAACCGGATCAGTCGCCAGATCCTGCAGGAAACCGGCCTCGAACCGGATCCGGCGACGCTGGCGATCAAGATGGAAATGCCCGAGGAGAAGATCCGCAAGATCCTCAAGATCTCCAAGGAGCCGATCTCGATGGAAACGCCGATCGGCGACGACGACGATTCCCACCTCGGCGATTTCATCGAGGACCAGGCCACGCTGTCGCCGGACGACGCCGCGCTGTTCGCCAGCTTGCGCGACGTGACCAAGGAGGTGCTGGACAGCCTCACGCCCCGCGAAGCCAAGGTGCTGCGCATGCGCTTCGGTATCGAGATGAACACCGATCACACGCTGGAAGAAGTCGGCAAGCAGTTCGACGTGACCCGCGAACGCATCCGCCAGATCGAGGCCAAGGCCTTGCGCAAGCTGCGTCACCCGACCCGTTCGGAAAAACTTCGCAGCTTCCTCGATTCCGAGACCTGATTGCGCATCACCAACGGCTCATGCAACGCGGGCCGTTGCTGTTCCACGTAGGGCCTGTAGCTCAATGGTTAGAGCAGAGGACTCATAATCCTTTGGTTGCGAGTTCGAGTCTCGCTGGGCCCACCAGCAATTCGATGGGTGGCGGCGGAAAGCAGGGAACCATCCGGTTCCGTAACTTTCGAAGGCAGGCACCTGGTAGGTTGTTTTGATGAATGGAGGCGGTGGATTCCATGATTTCACCTTCAAGCGGAGCATTCGATATGCAAGAAATAATGCAATACCTGAAAGACAACGGTCAGCGCTTCGACTCGGAAATTGCTGCCGCGACGGGAATCTCGCTGGCAAAAGTGCGCCGCTCGATCACCGATCTGTCGGCGCGCGGCGAGATATCCAAGTGCAGCGTGACCCGCTTCAACAACGGCGAAAAAATCGAAGCCGTGCTCTGCCGAGTGGCGGGATACATTCCGCCCAAGAGCCCGGGCCGCAAACCGGGCGCGTCGAGCTAGGCTTCGATCGCACCTTCCTCACTCCGGGGCATCCAGGCCTTTGGAGCGAGCTTGCCTGAGCGGCGCAGCCGTCCTGAAGCGCAGGGATTCCGGCTGCCATTTCGGCATTTGACAGGCATTTGCATGTTCGCTGATTGTCGCCTCCTGTTCGCCGTCCTTGCCGTTGCATTGCTGCCCGGCTGTACCTTGCTGGCCGAGAAACCGGTGCCGCCGCCGACGCCCGCGCCCGTCAAGATCGGCCTGGCACTGGGTGGCGGCGCGGCGCGCGGCTTCGCCCATATCGGCGTGATCAAGGCGCTTGAAGCGCAGGGCATCATCCCCGACATCGTGGTGGGCACCAGTGCCGGCGCAGTGGTCGGTGCGCTGTACGCCTCCGGGCTCAACGGCTTCGAGCTGCAAAAAGTGGCGATAGACATGGACAAAAGCCACATCTTCGACTGGAACGTTTCGCTGCGCGGCCCGCTCAAGGGCGACCCGCTGCGCAACTTCGTCAATGACGCGGTCGGCAACCGGCCGCTGGACAAGCTCAAGCGCAGCTTCGGCGTGATGGCCACCGACTTCAACAGCGGCGAACCAGCCCTGTTCCGCACCGGCAACACCGGGTGGGCGGTGCAAGCTTCGGCCGCGGTGCCGGGCGTGTTCCAGCCTGTAGACATCAGCGGTCGCGAGTACGTGGACGGCGGCCTGGTCAGCCCGGTTCCGGCGCGCGCCGCGCGCAAGCTCGGGGCGGATTTCGTAATCGCCGTCGATATCTCGGCCAAGCCGCGCAACGGCCGCAACGGCAACAGCTTCGACATGCTGCTGCAATCCCTCGCGATCATGGGCCAGGCTATCAGCCGTCACGAAATGGTCGAGGCCGATATCGTGATTCGCCCGGCTACCGGGGAACTGTCCGCCACCAGTCTCGAGGACCGCCACCGTGCCGTGCTCGAAGGCGAAAAGGCAGCCGCGGCCGCCATGGCGGAAATCAAGGAAAAGCTGGCGCGGCTGCGCTCCGCGCCAACTCACTGACGGCACTGACAGCGCCGCCTTATCCCCTCGCGCGGCTCGCCAGCGGAATCATGCGGTCGAGGGCCTTGTGCAGGATCCGGTAAGCATCGCGATCGAAAGC
>CAZYTN010000390.1:0-2358 GCA_964650115.1 uncultured Sulfuritalea sp. | reverse complement strand
CTACTGCGGCGGCCTCGAATGCGTGCTCTCCGACAACTCGGCGGAAAAGGCGAAAAAGCTCGGCTACACCAACGTCCTGACCTATCCGCCCGGCTATCCGGAGTGGGAAAAGATGCATGGCACTCCGGTAGTCGCAGGCTCCCCCGCAGGCGCGGCAGGCGCCCCGGCAGCAAGCTCCGCCGCGCTGGTGCCGGGCAAAGAAAAGGGCAGCGTCACCGTGGCCTCCTTCGAGCAGGTATGGAAGTCCAATCCGGGCTCGGTGATGCTGGTCGATGTGCGCGATCCGAAGGAAGTCGCCGCCGGCACCATCAAGGGATCGGTCAACATCCCGATGAACGAGCTGGAGAAGAAGATCGCCAGCCTGCCCACCGACAAGCCGGTGGTCTTCGTCTGCGGCACGGGCGCGCGCTCGGGCGAGGCCTACGACACCGTCAAGCTGCTGGGCGGCAAGGTGCAAGCCTCCTTCCTCGACGCCGACGTCAAGTTCAATGCCGACGGCAGCTACACCATGGCGGCAAAGAAGTAGTCATGCAATGACCGCCGGACGGCACGGTGCCGTCCGGCACCCCGCATCAAATCACTGGAGAACAAAAATGCATAAACTTTCTTTCGTCCTCGCGCTGGGTCTCGCCGGCGCCCTGCCGGTGCACGCCCAAAGCCCGGCAGACGTCTTCGTCACCATCAATTCGGGCGTTGCGCAAACCCAGGGCGTCGCAATGGTCCTCGCCAGCCAGGCACTGGCGCAGAAGGCTGCGGTGCGTGTGCTCCTGTGCAGCGACGGCGGCCAGTTGGCGGTCAAGGACAAGGAGTCTGCCGTACTCAAGCCGATGAACAAGTCGCCCAAGGAACTGCTCCAGGGTCTGATGAAGGCCGGCGCCAAGGTCGAAGTCTGCGCCCTGTTCCTGCCCAACAGCGACCTCAAGCCGGCCGACCTGGTCGAAGGCATCGGCGTGGCGAAGCCGGCCGAAGTCGCGGCTTATTTCCTCCAGCCGAATATAAAAACACTGTCGTATTGAAGCCACTCGGCCGGCCGGCGCCAGTTCGGGCAAAATGTCCGGCGTGACCGCCGATCCGACCGAATTTCAGCGCCTCTACAGCGGCCGCCTCTGGTCGGTGCTGGCCTGGGACCAGCTGGCGGCGCTATGGCAGCGCATCGACCCCGCCGCCGGCTGGTATCTCGTCGCAGTCGGCGTGTCGCCAGCGCCGACTTCCGGGATGCCAGCGGCGGATGCCGCCGGTGTCCGCGCCTTTATCCAACACATCGACGCCCTGCTGCGGGCGGAGCACCATGAGTCCTATTGCGGCATCGTCTACGCCGACGACCTCGAAAACCCGCGCCTGATCAAGATCTACGATCCTAATAACCTCGGCTCCTCCTGCGGCTCGTCGAAAGCGCCGCATCCTCCCGGCTGGGTCATGAGCCGTCTGCCACCCGACGAAATCATCGTCACTCGCGACGCGCCCGGGAACCGGAAACGCTGGTGGCGGGGTTTGCTCGGAGATAGCTAGGCAGTTCCCGCCCGTATTCACGGTTTTGGCCGGCGTGCGCCTGAGGCATAGTGCCGGCTATGGCGCCACCGACCGAGACCCTGCCCGATCGCACTTCACTCAAGTTTCTGGTGGTCGACGACTTCGCGACCATGCGCCGCATCGTCCGCAACTTGCTCAAGGAACTCGGTTTTACCAACGTCGAAGAAGCGGAAGACGGTGCCGTGGCGCTGTCCAAACTGCGCGCAGGCGGCTTCGAGATTGTCGTCTCCGACTGGAACATGCCCAATATGGACGGCCTCACCCTGCTGCAGACCTTGCGCGCCGACGCCGAGTTGAAATCCCTGCCTTTCCTGATGATCACCGCCGAGGCCAAAAAGGAAAACATCGCCGCCGCCGTCCAGGCCGGGGCGTCGAGTTGCATCGCCAAACCCTTCACGGCGGCCACCTTGCAAGAGAAGCTGGACAAGATCTTCGAGAAGATGGGCATCTGAGGGGCTTCAGCGCCTGGCCGCAGGAAGGCTATACCCGACAAAAACAATCGGGTATAGTGGCCTCTCCAGCCGAGGTCCATCATGTCATTCCCATTCTCCAACCGGCTTTCCGCCGAAACCTCCCCCTATCTGCAGCAGCACGCCAATAACCCCGTGCATTGGCAGCCATGGAATGAGCAAACGCTCACTCTTGCCCGTCGGGAGAACCGGCCGATCCTGCTTTCCATCGGTTATTCGGCCTGCCACTGGTGCCACGTCATGGCCCACGAGTCCTTCGAGGATGAAGGCGTGGCGGCGGTGATGAACCGCCTGTTCGTCAATATCAAGGTCGACCGCGAGGAACGCCCCGACCTCGACCAGATCTACCAGACCGCCC